>JAAYVF010000057.1 GCA_012517325.1 Myxococcales bacterium
ATCGACCAATATGTCCGCTGGTACAATGAAAAACGAATCCACTCGGCGCTCGGTTACCGGACGCCGAACGAGGTCGAAGCGGCTTACCTCACCCTAAAAGCCGCCTAAATCTGTCTTGCTTTCGGGGGGACACTACGCAGTTGCGCCCCTCGCCCTTACATGGGAGAGGGGTCGGGGGTGTGGTTTCCGGCTGGCGCACGGAAAGTCGGCGACAAATCGCGCCCGAGAGCCGGCGTCGCGTCTACGGCTGGTAGGTCGAATACGAGTTGTCGGATTCCCACACCCGACAGCGGACCAGGCGCGCGGGCCGGCCTGCGAGGCGACGGGCGGTTTCGTCGAAGATGTGTTTGGCCAGGTTTTCGCTGGACGGGTTGATCGCGTCGAAGGGCGGGCACTCGTTGAGGTAGCGATGATCGAGCCCGGCCAGCACCTCGTCGAGCGCCTTCTTCAGTTCGCCGAAGTCGAGGACCATGCCCAGTTCGTTGAGGGCGTCGGCGGTGGCGCTGATCTCGACGCGCCAGTTGTGGCCGTGCAGATCCTCGCATTTGCCGCGATAGCCGCGCAGGCGGTGCGCCGAGCAGAACGTGCGAACGACCGATACCTCGAACATGGCCTTACTTCTCCTTGAACCAGAACAGTTTGCCGAAAAACAATTTGCTGAACCCGAAAAAATGCTTCTTTTGCGGCAGCAGGCGCCAGATGCGCCAGAGCCGGCGCGGGTTCAGATAAAACCGCAGGTGGACTCGGCGCACCAGTCGCTTGAGCGCCCGCGGGCTCGCCGCCGCCAGGTGGATGGGCGGGTCGTCGTAATCGATCCGGGCCGGGTCGAAATCCTGCGTCTTGCCGGCCCGCTCGGCGACGTCCCATAGCGCCGTGCCGGGCAGCACGTTGAGGTGGTTGAAGGTGATGAACGTCAGTTTGCTGCGTAGCGCGTAGTCGACGGTTTGCCGCGCCTCTTCCTCGGTTTCGCCCGGAAAGCCGAGCATGAAAAAGCCCTGGGTGATGATGCCGCGCGCCGCCGTGTGTTCGATCACCATTTCGAGCTTGGCGAAGTTGACGTTCTTTTTCAGCAGGGCCTGCAGGCGCGGCGAGGCGGTTTCGATGCCGTAGGGGATTTTGAAGCAGCCGGCCCGGGCCAGCTTGTCGATCAACTCGCGATCCATGCGGTCGGCGCGCAAACCCGCCGGAAAGGTGATGGCGATGTTCAGCCCGCGCTCGACGATCAGATCGCAGATGCGCTTGGCGCGATCCAGGTCGAGGTTGAAATCGTCGTCCACGAAGTGAATTTCGCGGATGTTGTAGCCCCGCGTCAGGGCCTCGATCTCGCCCACCACCGATTCCGGGCTGCGCGTGCGGTAGCGCCGGCCGAAGGTGTTCAGGCAGAAAGCGCACTCGTAAGGACAGCCGCGGCTGCTGGAAAGCGAAAAATACCGGTCGTACTTGTATAGGTAGCCGTGCCGCGTGCGGCGCTGGTACAGCGCGATGTCGGCCAGATCCCACGCCGGATAGGGCAGCGCATCCAGGTCGAGAATCGGTTCCGGTTCCGGGCCGAGCGTCCGGCCGGGATAGGCGACGCCGGGGAGGTCGGGCGGCGTCTCATCGTTCGCCCAGGCGGCGACCAGCTTGGGCAGCACCACCTCGCCCTCGCCCCGCACCGCGGCGTCCACGCCCGGAATCCGCAGCACGTGCAGCAGCGAGCCGTGGACGTAGGGCCCGCCGACGACGATCCGGGCCAGCGGCACGTGCTTTTTCAGCTCCTCGACGGCGCTTTGCAGCACCTGCGCCTCGTTGATGATGACCGACAAACCGACGACGTCCGGCGCGAAGCGGGCGATCGTTTCCAGGTGCGCCGCGAGGGGTTCCTCGCGGGTGCGCAAATCGAGGATGCGGACCTCGTGGCGGGCCTGCCGCAGCACCGCGCCGAGATAGAGCAGCCCAAGTGGCGGCGCCATCTGGGCGTTCTTCTGCCGCTTGAACAAAGTGGCCAGCAATACTTTCGCCACGGCCGGTCGCCTCCGCGATTCGCCCTAACAGGCTGTTGAAAAAAGCCGTTCTGGTGTTTTTCAACACCCTGCTAACATAGGGTTGGCCCGACAAGGGTGTCAATCAAAGAACGGTTTGCTTTTGTCTGGGTGTGTAACGGCGGTACGCGCGGCCGGGGAGCCGGCGGTCAGAACTCGACGCCGAGGCGCGCCATGACGCCGCCGTTGGTCGGCACGAGCTGCATGATGGGCGCGAGGTTGTATTTTTCCTTCAGGTACTTCTTGTAATCCTTTTCTTTCTGGGATTCGAAGCCGCCGAAGTAGATGGCGACGGCGGTGAGGCCCAGGCCGACCGAGACGCCGCTGACCATGATCAGCTCGCCGGCCTCCTCGTCGTACAGGCTCATGTTCCGCTGAAAGAGTCCGCCGCCCAGACCGCCCGCGACGCAGATCACGCCCGGAATGAACAGCCCCAGGGCGATGTCCTTGCGCAGCTTCTTCGCGGCCGCGGCCTCGTTGTACAGCCGCAACAACTCCATGTCGTTTTCCATCGCCTTTTGCTTTTCCTCCTCCACCTGCCAGAGGATCGGGCCTTTCGACTTGGCCAGCAGCAGCGGGGTTTCCTCGCCGGCCGCGGCGGCGGGCCCGGCGGGCAAGGTCAGGAAGCAGAACGTCACGATCAAGCAACAACAGAGGACACGGCGCATTTCATTCTCCTCACGGCTCATTCGGGTTGGCGATCCCGCCACGCGGGCCAGAAAATCTCCAACCATTTCTGCTGGATCCATTCCGCGACCCGGCGATGCCCGACTTCGTTCAGGTGCATGCCGTCGCGCAAATACAAATCCGCCTGGTCGGGATCCGCCTGAATCGCGGCGAACGTATCGGCCAGCGGCACCTGCCATTGTTGACAAAGATTGCGCAATCCGTCCAGCCGCGCGGCGAGCATCATGTTCTGGACGATCTGGATCTCTTCCGGCTGGCCGTGGAAAAACGCGGGTTGCAGCGGATGGCAGGTGAACACCAGGACCGGAATGCCGGCTTCTTTCAAGGCGGCGAAGATTTTCGCGAAGGCCGCCAGGTAGTCGTCGTATTCGATCAGCACGCGCGGCCGGCCGGTGGCGTCGACGCCGAACGACCGGCTGTCGTTGATCAGATAGCCGACGATCACCAGGTCCGGCTTCAGCGACAGCACGTCCCGTTCCAACCGCCGGTAGCCCTGCGGCGCCGTTTCGCCGGGAATGCCGGCGTTGACGACCCGCACCCCGCCGCGCACGCTGCGCGTGATTCGCTGCTGCAACTGGAACGGCCAGGCGTTGACCGCCGAAATCTGGACGCCCCGCGTCGTCGAATCGCCCAACGCGACGATCAAAAATTCCTTTTCCCGGCCGAAACGGCCCTGCTTCGCCTTTTTGACCTCTTCCGGCATTTTATCCCGGTACTGCCACAAGAGCAGTTGGCGGGCGACGCTCCAGGCCGTCGGGCTGCCGCGCAGTCCGGCCGGCAGGGCGCGGAACGAGCCGAGCACGAGATTGCCGGTGAACAGCGGGAAGCGCCAGGCGAACAGACCGGCGGCCGCCAGGATCAGCACCAGCAAGGACAGGGCCAGCGTCAGAATCCGGCGGCGCCGCATGGTCACCTCATTCCACCTCGAAATGATAGGTGTTGATGAACCGGTCGTCCGGTCGCTCCATCACCAGCGTTACGGTATAGCGGCCGGGCCGTTCGGGCGACTCGTCCACCGTCAACGCCGGCACCGCCGGACTGTCGGCGCCCACCCGCACGGCGGCGCGATGCTCGGCGACCAGCCGGCCTTCCGCGTCGGCCACCAGCAGTTGGAGATTCACGGTCCCCAGGTCCGCCTCGGTGTCGTTGACGACGTACGCTTCGATCCGGATCGGCGCCCCGCCGGGCCGTCGCGCGGCGGCGCTCAGCAACAGAAACGCATACACCGGGCGGAAGGCGTCGCGCAAGGCGTAATAGCTCTGCTTGGGCTCCCGCCAGTAATCGACCACCGACCACTGGATCGCCGGATTCGGGTCGGTGAACATGAACTGCAGGACGCCGCCGCACGGCGCGTATTTGGCCCGGCGGCAACGGTCGATGTAAAAGCGATTCATTTCGCTCTGGTAGGCCTGGCTTTTTTCGATCAGCGTCGGCAAATCCGGTTGGGCCAGACCGACCCAATGATCCATCAGCTTTTTTTGCAGGCTGTGCCGGTCCTCGAGGCCCTGCCAGTCGATGCGGTGCAGTTCCTCGGCCATGAACTTGCGGCAGCTTTCCAGGTTCGGAAAGCTTTGGGCGCCGAACTCGGTGACGAAGTGCAGGTTGTTCGGAAAGCGCCGGCGCACGGTGTCGAACTTGAACATCGACTTGCCCTGGAAACGGTACCAGCCGAAGTAAAAGTGGGTGTCGCCGCCTTGCTGCCAGGGCGTCCAGGGCTCGCCGCTGCTTTTGTTGACGGCGCGCGTCCGGTCGACCGCCTCGACGGCCTTCTTCAAGGCCACGTCCAGCACGTTGCGGTTCCAGCCCCAGAAGAACAGGGTGCCGATCGTCTTGAGCACCTCGGTGGGCGTTTCGTCGTCGGTTTCCACCAGGTAGATCGGTTCGTTGTGGCAGGTCCAGATCGCGATGGACGGATGGTTGTACAGCAGGCGCGCCATGTCCTGAATCATCCGCTCGGCGACCGGCAACACCTCCCGCGCGTAGCTCCACTGCATCGGAAAATCCTGCATCAACAACAGGCCGGCGCGGTCCGCCGCCTCGTACAAGGCTGGATGATCGACGTGCGCGTGCACCCGCAGCATGTTCAGGTTGGCCTCGACGGCCAGGCGGACGTCGCGGGCCGCGAGGTCGAGGGTGACGCGGGCCAGGCGGGTGTCGGTCGGCGGCTGGTTGCTGCCGCGCACGAACAACCGCCGGCCGTTGAGGCGGCAGATCCATTGATCGAAGACGATTGTGCGCACGCCGACCAGCGTTTCGTATTGATCGCTCGGCTTTCCCTCGTCGCTCACGGTGACCGTCAGGCGGTAGAGATTGGGTTCGCCGCGATCGTGGGTCCACCACAACGCCGGCTTGGTCAGCACGTGGGAAAAAGCCAGCTTGTGGCGGCCTTCATCCAATTCCATTTCGTTCGCGAAGCGATAGGTTTCGCCGGTGAAATTTTCCGGCTGCAGAACGATTTCCACCTTGGCCTGACCGCTCCGGCGCGACAGCACTTCCAGCCGAACCGTGACCGCGGCGTCCTCGCCGTCCAGTTCGTCGGTCTGAAACAGGCAACTGTCCAGCAGCCGATCGCCGGTGGCGTGCAGGTAGGGAGTCAGCCAGATGCCGCCCGGATTGGTCGTCGGATCCAGACAATCCCAATGGGAAAAGACCCCGGTGATCATCCGTTTGCTGTTGCGGACTTTTTCGTCGGGGCAGTTCACTTCGACGACCACCTCGTTCTCGTCCTGCAGCCAATCGGTGATATCGTAACGTTGAGCGGAAAAATAACCCTCGTGATCGCCCAGGCGGCGACCGTTGAACCAGACGGTTGAATAATAAAATATACCGGGGAAAACCAGGTGGATGCGTTCGCCCTTGGGCGGCTCGCAGGTAAATTTTTTCCGGTACAACGTAAAGCCCGCGTGGTGGCGCAGTTCCGGATGCTCTTGCCAATGAGCCGGAATTTCCATACTCAGCCACTGGCCGACCTGTTCGGGACGAATGCCGCCGATGGCCGTCGGAGCCAGGTCCCAGATACCGCCAAGCTGTTGAACTTTCATCGCTTTCCTTCCTCGGCCCGCTTCCGGCCGGTTCGGCCGCGCTAAGGAGATTAAACGGCCGCTCGGGGAGTGTCAACGGCTGTTTGGTTCCGATCGAAAACCCGGCGAGGCGATTCCGCGCGCGGTGCCGAGGCCGCAACGACTCGCGTCCGGTGCTTGTGATCGAGGCGGATTGTGATAGAATTGAATTCAAGGATTGGGGATTTGAATTAACAAATGTATTTTTTGCCGAGTCTTTCGGCGTGATTGAGTAATATGCGTATTCGTCTTGCCATCGCGCTCGTGTTTCTATTCACTCTCTACCGGCCGGCCTCGGTATTCGCCGCCAAGTGCAATCGGGTTCTACCCGAGGAAGTTTTTCAATACTTCGGCGACAAATCCGGCAAAGCCGACTGCGGCGATTACGAATACAAACTGGTCGACCTCAACGGCGACGAACAACTGGAAATCACGGTCACCAATTATCGCCGGTCCTGCGAGGATGTCGGCTACTGCACGTTCGAGATTTTCGAAAAAAAGGGCGACAAATGGCTGCACGTGGGCTCGATCCCCGGCCGAATTCGCCTGCTCGAAACCAAGACAAATGGTTATTATGATATAGCCACCTGGCTGCTCGGCCATCGTTACGTCTATATCTGGGACGGCAACACCTATCGCGACATCATGCATTCCGGCGGCGAAACCAAAAAATCCGAAAGCAAGTCGCCCGATTCGACGCCGCCCCCCACCCCCGTACCGCAAAAGCCGGCGCCGGAAATCATCCGGCCGGAATCAGGACCTCCGCTTCTTGATACTTGAGATCATGAATCGTCCCGCTTGTCCCCTTTACAAAGTCCGCTTTTTCATGATACTTCCAGGCGTCGAGGATAGCCTGGTGGAAAAGCCTTTTCGCTTTTCCAGAAAAGTCACTTTTAATTCAATCGAGGGAGTAGGGGGAGAAATTCCGACTTGTTAATTCAATCGTTCGGAAAATGAATAAGACCTTTGTCATTAAACACAATCACTGAGCCATAGAGCAAAAGGAGTAAAGGGAATGAGGCACAAAATTCTGGTAACGATGTTAACCTTGGCCTTGGCGCTGGTCGGGGCTGGGTGGGCGATGGCCGCGACGGGCGGTCCCGACGCCTACGGTTACACCTGGGACGATTCCGAACCCTACGTTTGGAACGACATTTCCGGCACCGGCACCCTGGTGACGGGCGGCGATGAAGTCGTTCAGTCCGTGACCCTGGGCTTCAATTTCGTCTTCTACGGCAAGCTGTACACCAGCGTCAGCATCGCCAGCAACGGCCACCTGTCCTTCAACGGCACGACCAGCTATACGACCTCTTGCGACTGGTCGGCCCCGGCGATCACCCAGTTCGCCGGCAAGTGGAACGACCTGGTCACCGCTTCCTTGGGCGCGATTTATTACAAAATCGCCGGCACCGCTCCGGACCGTAAACTCACCGTGCAGTATCACAACGTGCCGTTGTACGGCGCCGACACCGATCTGACCACCTTCCAGATCGTGTTGTTCGAAGGCAGCAACGACATCGTGATGTACTTCGCCGACCCGCTGGCCACCGCGGCTGAGGCGATCGGCATCGATGGCGGCAGCGTTTACCTGCAGTACGCTTGCGCCACCGGCGCGGGCGCCGCGAACACCGCCGTCCGCTTCACGCACCCGACCGGCATCTTCGTCGTCAGCCCGGCGACCGAGTCCAAGGGCGGCGAAATCGGCGCCACGGTCACCCATACCGTGTCGATCCTCAACCTGACCGGCGCGAAGGCCACCTTCGACATCACCAAGGCCGGCGAGACCTGGACGACCACCGTTCCGGCTTCGCTCGAAGTCAACGACGGCGAGCTGGGCACCTTCGACGTGACGGTTGAAATTCCGGGCACCGCCAACTACGGCGATGACGACACCGTGACCGTCAGCGTGACCTACGACAGCGTCACCCACGACTCCGTGCTGACCACCATGGCCGCCTGCGACATCATCTATGACGACGGCACCGCCGAAGGTCAGTTGGGCTGCAGCAAGAAGGGCCCGTGCTACATGGGCACCGTGTTCACTTCCGACGGCCCGGCCACCATCACCTCGGTGAAGGTGCTGATGACCAGCGAATCGACCGCGGCGCCGTTCCGCGTTTGCTTCTATGCCGCCACCGTGGCCGGCGGCCCGACCGGCGCGCCCTTGGGTTGCTTCGGTCCGTTCACCTCGAACAACCTGGACGACTGGTACACCGCCGTGCTGTCGACGCCGCAAAGCGTTAACGGCGACTTCGCCGTGATCCTCGACCAGACCTCGGGCTTCCTGTCCATCGGCCGTGACGAAGGTTCGGACGCGGGCCGCGCCTGGGTCAGCACCGACGACGGTTCGAGCTTCGACCCGATCGCGAGCATCGGCTATCCCAGCAACTTCATGATTCGCGCCAGCACCTGCGAAATCGTCGACGACGATGATGACGACGACGACGACAACGACGACAACGACACCGGCACCGACGACGACACCGGCGACGACGACACCGGCGACGACGACACCGGCGACGACGACACCGGCACCGACGACGACGCCAGTGACGATGACGCCGCTGACGACGACGCGGCCGATGACGACAACGGCGGCGATGACGATGATGATGACGACAGCGGCTGCGGCTGCTAACTGACTCATTCAGTCATGAAAAAGGGGGCCCGTTCGGGTCCCCTTTTTTATTGCCGTTTCGTCGGCCGGCCGTTGCCGGCGGGCGGTTTTTTCAGGATTTCTGGCCGGTGACCTCCGAAAGCATCGCCAGTTCCATCTGCACCACCTTTTTCAGACTGAACCGTTGTTCGATGTATTCCCGGGCGTTCTCGCCCATCCGTTCCTGCAGGGTCGTGTCGCCCAGCACTTCCAGAATCGCCTGGCGGATCGACTGCGGCGAAGTCTCGCACAGGTAGCCGTTTTTGCCGTGCGCGATCAATTCCCGAATGCCGACCACCTTCGTGCCGATGACCGGCAGGCCGCAGGCCATGGCTTCCAGCAGAACCTTCGGATGGCTTTCGTAGTGCGAGGGCAGAATGAAAGCCTCGGCGCTGTTGAACAGTTCCGGCAACGTGCGGTGATCGACGACGCCCAGCAGGTGCACATCGAGCTTTTTCGCCTTGATCGTCTTGCGCAATTGCTCGGCCTGGGTACCGTTGCCGGCGATCACCACTTCCACGTCGAGGCCATGGATCGCTTCCAGCAGCGCAAACAGATTTTTTTGCGGCTCCAGGCGGCAGATCGTGCAAAGCCGGCGCGGAATCCGGGCCGCCGGCATCGGCCGGAACAACGTCGTATCCACGTAATTGGGAATCACCGCCACCCGATTTTCGGAAAGGCGATAATCCTTGACGACCCGCTCCTTGATGACCGGGGTCGTCACCGCCACGCGATCGGCCTGGGTGAAGACCAGCCGCTCCAGTTCGCGGGCGCGTTGCGCTTCCGGCGATTGCTGGCCGAATTGGCGTTCGGTGAAATCCGAAAGCAGAAAACCGCACCGGGCGACGAACTTCTTGTTCAACGCCTGGGCCATGCGCATCGCCACGTCTGATCCTTGCACCTGGTTGCTTTTAAACACCGCGGTATTGGACATGAAGATCGGCTTGAGCATGGCGGCCAAATGCTGGGTATATTCGCCGAGCGGCAAGCCTTGCCGATTGCACACGACCCGAATGTCGCCAAGCCGCTTCTTGTAAGCCTCGTCCGATTTGTCGCCGTACGTCACCAGGGCGATTTCCGCCAACGAGGAAGTCAGCGCCTGATAAACCGCCGATTCGCGGGCGAACAAACCAAGTCGCTCCCAACCGGCCAGGGACATGCCGTAAGAAAGAAAAAGGCCCAATTTGACGTTCGTCAACCGCACTGGCCGTTCCCTTCGAACGTGTCGAACCGGCGCCGGCCGGCCGCGACCGGCCCACCGCGCTGTTTCCGTTTGCCTTTTCCGGTTCCCCGCGGCCGCCATCCTCGGCCGTGGGATAGAAGATTGAATCCGGAGAGATTCGCCGGCGCTCCCGGCGAACGCACTTCTGGTTCGCGCCCTAGATTAATTTGCCTTCGGTCCGATAATCAAGTGGCTGCTTTTTACGTCGGGACCAGCGGCGCCGCCGGAAAAATCAGGTGCTCCCGTTCATTTTGCTTGACGATACCCGCCTTTTTTTCCATAACCGCACCAGCCGGAAAGTGATCCGACATTCAACGAGCTTCAACTGGAAGGCATCGGCCATGGCTGAAATTCTTTCCCGCCCGGCACCCACCGCACACCTCGGCGCCTGCGGTTTGTTTTGCACCAACTGCCGCCGCTTTCAACGCGGCAAATGTCGCGGCTGCCAGATCCAACCGCAATTCGCCAAGTGCCCCGTCCGCGCCTGTTGCGCGAAAAAAGGGCTGCTGCACTGTGCGCCGTGCGCGGACTTCGCGGCGCCGCGCGCTTTTCGCGAATGCAAAAAACTCAACAATCCGATCGCCCGGGTCCTGGCGCTGCTGTTCGGCTCGGATCGCAACGGCGCTTTGACGTTGCTGCGCGACCAGGGTCTGGAGGCGTACCTCGCCGCCAAGCGCGCCGACGGCAAGCAGTAGGCGCGTCCCCGGATCCCGTCGCTTTCGCCGAAAACAAAATTGTTTTAGAGTGCCCCGGCCATGAATCAGGATCCGCGATGGCTGCCCAAAGAAAAACCCCGCCGCCGAACGCATCGGCTGGCCTGGTTTTTATTCTTCGCCATCCTGCCGGTCGCGATCCCCGTCGTCTACAGCTATCTCCTCTGCCCGTTCATGCCTTATTACCGGTTTTTCAATCCCGGCCGGACCTCGATGATGGACTATCGCGAGCATCAGGCGAAGAAAAAGCACCAACCGTTCAAACTGCGCTATCAGCCGGTACCGCTCGCGAAAATCGCCAAGCCGTTGCGCGAAGCGGCGGTGCTCGCCGAGGACGGCAATTTCTACAAACACCAGGGCTTCGATTTCGAGGCCATCCAGAAAGCCTACGAATACAATAAAAAACGCGGCAAGGTGGTTCGCGGCGCCAGAACGATCAGCCAGCAGGTGGCGAAAAATCTCTGGCTGTCGCCGAAACGCAGTTGGTGGCGCAAGCTGGTCGAAGGCATCCTCACCGTGCGGCTCGAATTGACCCTGCCGAAAGAGCGGATTCTCGAAATCTATCTCAACAGCATCGAATGGGGCGACGGCATTTTCGGCGCCAAGGCTGCCGCCGAAATCTATTTTCACACCTCGCCCGACAAACTGACCGCCTCGCAGGCCGCCTTGCTGGTCGCCGCCATCCCCTCGCCGTTGCGTTCGAACCCCGCCCGCCCTTCCGGATACCTCGCGCGCCGGCAAGGACTGATCTTGCGCTGGCTGTCGGGCAATGTGGCGGACAAGGAAAAAGAAGAAGAGCAGATGCTGAACATGCCGACGCCCGAACCGGAAAAGGAATCGCCGGACATCTCGACGCCGGAACCGACGCCGGACGATCAGGCCGCGCCCTTGCTCAAACCCGAAAAATCGGAACCGCCCGCGCCGAGCAAGGATCTACCGCCCGCCAAGGAGGCGCCGGCTGCACCGACGCCCACTCCCGAACAAATCGCACTATAAATTCGGAAAAGCAGACGCGATTCTCTCCGCTGTCTTATCGGCACGAAAGGGTGCATTATTCTTTCGCCGGGTTCATCGCGACGACGTCATCCGTGGTGATCAAAACCTGCCGCAGTGTCCATACTTCATTATCTTCGGTTAACTCATAGATTCCGCCGCGGCCGGCAGCGATGAAAATCGATAAGCCGTCTGAAACGATGCGGTACGGAATCCCCTTGATCTCGAACCGCTGTAAAAGTCGAAGGCTGTCGCCGTCGACCTGATAGATGGCAACAGAATTCGGGTACTCCCCAACGATGAGGCGTGACGCCGTTAAAATGCTCGAATACGGCTCGCGAGAAACCTTCAACGGTTCGGCCGAGCGAAAATCCAGCCCCGAGGGCTCTGCCCGAAATCGATACACACGGCCACCGGCACAATTGATAGTAAACTCCGTTCCGTCAGACGACGGCGACATTGAAATGCATCGGTTCGGTGCCGGGATTTCTTCCGGCCATTGCTTCGCGTCACCCTTGATCAACAGCGCACCCATGACATCCGCTACCCACACATGCCCGGCCCAAAGGGCGACCTGAGAAATATACCCGACATTCGGAATACTGAAGACAGTCGGCGGAGTAATAATTTCTCCGTCTGACCGCCGGCGGTATGACAGGTATCCAGAAATCCCTCCTGACACCACCATTTCCGATTCGCTGGCGCTGGCCGAAAGTGTAAATAGTCCATTTGTTCCGAGATCCGGCCCACGCGACATGCTGCCGTCCTTTTCAAGCTTCACCACGAACGGCCCGCCCCACAACGCTACAGCGATAAATTGATCGCCGCCGAGCGGTTCGATTGCGGCGATGTATCCTTCAAATTCACTCCTCTGGACCTCTCGCCACGGCTGGCTGGTTGTGTCGTAGATCCCAACACCGCCCGGTCCCAAAGCGACCACCATCCAGCGGTTCACCCTCGCAAGGCCACGAACCTCATCGTCCATACGCACTTGAAGTATGGGCTCGGGACGCTGATTTTCAAAACCGTAAATTGTTGTTGCACTGGCCGCCAAGAATCCGTTCGGATCTGCCTTGAGTGTTTTTAATTTGGCAAATTGGCCCGTATGGTAGATAAACCTTGGCGGTCCTGTGCATGTCGGATCGACCCCGAGATCGTATTGAAAGATATTTCCGGCATCCGTCGAAACCAGAAGCCGATTCGCCTGGGTCTCGAGATCGCGTACCGCGCCATCATCTGGTTTGATTAGTCCCAAGAGGCGCAGATGACCTTCACCCTCGAGAACCAAAACGGCAAATCCTTCTTCAAACATCGCCGCGTAAATGAAAGGATCGAAAGTTTGCACACTCCACGGGGCGTGTTCCATATCTTTGTATTCTATGTTGAGAGGTGAGAAACCCTGCGGCTTGAAATACCTTACGGTAGCGCCCTGCTGTAGGGAAGTATCGGCTACGATGAAGCCATGCAAGGCGTCCGAGGCTACCACCCACCGACCGATGGAGGTCACCTTGTTCGTTGCGAAATCTCCGACCATCCCGTCATCAGGGGACGAGCGAGAGCCGAAAACTTGATGACGAAACAAGGGTCGTCCTCGCGAGCTGATCCCAAAACAGGATACCCCGCCATTGCTCGACGCCACCAAGATCTGATTACCGCCAGAAAGCGCCAATCCTAAACAATATCCCGGCAGGCAGTAATCGCCCCTGCTTCTAAAATCATTCGGGCTCCGCCACGAATAATAGGTCAGCCCCTGCATGCCGGTGGCAGCGTACAAGGTTCCTTTTCGATAGATGAGATGATGAACGACGCCTCTTGTCTGCTGACGAACGCGAAAACGCAGCGACCGGTTCACGCGCTCGAAGACAGCGATATCCGACGTCAAACCAACCGCAACATACGGATCTTCCATGCTTTCCAGGGCGGTGATGGTTGAACCGAAGAGGGAACCAAGCGTTACCGGGACAAAAAAACCAAGAGTAAAATGGCTGACCAAAGAGTTGGCAAAGAACCAGACACGCTCCGAACGAAGGGACACTAGGAAGACTGCGACAATCGCCATCATCACTGCTGCAGTCACGAATATAAATCGAATTCTGGACCTATGTCGATTTCTACGAAACAAAGCGACGATCCACCGTTGTCGGCAACAGCTTGAAAATAACGAGTTCTTTTCTACTTTGACGTTGTGGCGGTTCAGCTTGAAATGGACTGAAGCCGTTTTTTGCTAGCGCGAAGGCCCATTCCCTCGCACCGGCGTTTTTCGCCCTTCGAGCCTGAGTTTTTCGAGGTATCAGGGGTCTTTCGTCCGATGGGATTTCGGACGGGATATGGAAGACTTAGCTTCCACGACCCACTCATCGGCTTGCTGAGCCCCGCCGGGACATCCCTCGGCAGGTTGCTCTCCAGCAGAGCCCGCCTCCGTTTCACCCGGTAATCATCAATTCACCGCCATCATAGGCTCCGTGTCAAGACCGTTCCGGCGTTGACGGCGCGTTTCCCACGCGCTCGTCAATCCATTTCCAAAGAACCTACTGCCCGCCAAGGAGGCACCGGCCACGCCGGCTCCCGCTCCCGAACAAATCACGCTTTGAATTGCGGCAAGACGGACTTTCGGATTGGCCTCAGTCCCTGGATTCGTCCGCGAGATCCGTCGGCCGAAAACGCCGGCGAGACAGCAATTGCGGAAACTGGCGCAGGACGACACCCTGCAACATGGAAAACGCCCGCTGTCGCTGCCGGCGCAACGGCGGTTCGTCGCTCGCCAGTTGCACTAACTCCAACAGATGGTAGATCGGCAGGCCGTTCGGAAACGCGATCTGGCCGACCGACAGCATTTGCAGACAACCGGCGCAATAGACGGCCAACGCCTGCGCGCCGGTTCGCTTCGCCTCTCGCAGCACGCGCACCGAACCTTTCGTGATCGCCCACGGATGATACGCAGAGTCCGGACTGAAACCGGCGGCGATGCCGCAGCACAGCGCTTTTTGCCGGCAATGCTCCTGCTCGATCACCCGGGCGCCGAGCCGAGCCAGCAGACGGCGCGCCTGGTCCAGGTATTCGTCGCCGAAAAACTTGGCGTGACACGATTCCTGGATCGTCACCGTCAGGTCCAGCGGCCGGCGAAGCGGGATCTCGCCGCTTTCCACCCGCGCCAACAACCAGGACAACAGCGGCGTTACCTCGAAATCGAAATGGGCGCCGAAGCGCGGCAGGACGTTGACGAACATATTGCGGCCGGCGGTGCAGGGAATGATCATTTTCTTGAATCCCAGCCGGCGGCTCCACGCGGTCAGGCGCTTCGCCGTCCGTTCCAGCATTTCATATTGGCCGGTACGGAAGTACATTTCGCCGCAGCACAGCGCCAACGATCCGCGAATGTTCTGGTCGGCCAGAAGCCGTGTGCGCGTCAGGTACGGCGAGGTGATGACGTTACAGCCCGGATAAAAAATTTCGTCGCACGGCGTTTCGTTGTCCCACGAGGCCACCAAGGCCCGCTCGTCGGCCGGCAGATTGTTCACGACATGCGTGCGGAAATTGTTCGGCTGATCGGGCGTGAAATAAGCGGCGCGCGCCGGGAAACCCTCGCGCAAACCGATTTCATGCCAGGCGTCGAGCATCGCGCGGCCCGGATTTGCGCCGTGCGGACAGACGAAGTTGCACGCCAGACAGCTCTGACACCGCGACAGAATACGACGGCTGGGACGCCCGTCGCGCCGGCGCGCCGCTTCCTCGCGGGCGGCCTTGGGCGACAAACGCAGGACCGGGCACTGCCGCAGGCATTCGCCGCAGGCGACGCATCGTTCGGCGAAAAACGGTTCGCAGGGATTCATTCGAGGCTTTTGTCTTTTCGTTTTCGTCCTGATCGAAGCAAAGCAGAAAAACCAATACCGAAAAAACGCGATAATATGAAGTGGAGCTTTGGAAATTCTGTTTTTTCTTTCATCCCGGCTTTTACTGGATCAAAGTCATCCGGAAATATTGTGTTTTTATCGTAGATTGCTCCTGATAATAGAGCACGTTTAAGATTACTACGCTTTAAATTCGCCCCCCGGAAATCAGCCTGTCGCAAGTCAACAACATTTTGTTTCGGATCATGCAAATCCTTGTTATAGTTATTAATTATCATTTCCTGAAGTCGGATGTAAGGTAGACAAAGCTCTTTTTTGATTTCCCTGATATGAATAAAATGATAACTGATAATAAATACTAATAACAATATTAAAAAAATGTATTCCTTACCTTGTACTGCATCTAAATTACTGGTTAATATTAAAAGCATACTAAAAGATAAAAAAATTAAAAATGCCTTTAATAATTTCACTTTAACGCCTCCGGCACTTCTCTTCACAGCACTCGCTTGGACCAAGGCGAAGTCCGCTTTTTATCCTTAGCACGAATGCCCCTCCAACTCAACATTGTGTCTTCATCAATCCAAACAAACCTTTTTCATCGGCTATTAATGACCGATCAAGCATAGCTTAAAAACGGTAAATTCGTACGTTTTCTAGTGTTTCTTACTGTATTAGCTTAGCGACTTTGTCCCCTGTAACTGCTTAGCGATTATGTCCCCCATGAAGAAGGACATGATTTCGATGACTCCCAAGGAGTTACAGCGGATGAGGTTGCTGGTCTGCGTCCTGGAGGGGCAGCTGCCCC
>JAAYVF010000058.1 GCA_012517325.1 Myxococcales bacterium
TCAAAGCCCGATGCAAAACGGAAAATCGAAAGGGAACAACCAACTGGACGTGGGTCTATCAGGCCTCGGCTCCGAACTCTACGTAACCAAGGGGACATTTTTGCTGCACAGTTGAGGGGACATATTGCCTAAGTATAAACACACGGCTGTTTGAGCTTTCAGGGGGTCCGTCCCGGCGGGCAGCGTTTCGATGCAGGCATGATACGTTCCATCGTGATTCATGAGATAGCCGTCCACCACGCCCTTTTCATCCGTCGGCCAGACGCTTTCCAGCCAGACCCGGCCCAGGAGACCGTTCTCGACTTTGTACCAGGTTTCGAAGACGAGAACCGAGTGGTCCTTGAGGTGGATCACATCGGCGAAATCCGCGGCGACGCAGACGCCTTCCACATCGGGAGACCCCGGCGCCTTATGGCTTTTGTAGCCTCCGTGTGTTTCCGTTGGAAATCCCGGCCCGCCGGTGTACCGGAGCTTGCCGTCCACGTTAATTACGACCCGACCCGGGCTGGTGATTTCGACCACGACCTTCTTTTCCAGGACGACGAATTCCTTGGTCAGGTTGATGCCCTTATCGGTCGGGGATTTGGCGGCGAGGCTCGCCACCACGGTCAGCGCCAAGACCAGGCCGATCACGAGGCAAAACGGTCCCCGTCTCATGATTGCTCCTCCTGATAAAGATTGTTTGGCTCCACTGTGGTGTCGATTCTTATTTGTAGTAATTAAATAATACAAGTGTTGCGACGGATTGTCAAAATTGATTTATCTCGCTCGCCCACCGTGGCGATCGGAGCTTGGAATTGTCAAATCAGCCCTGGTCGAGAGGCGAATTCTTTCGACCGGCGATTTCAGCCGATTCCCTTCTGGCTGCCGGGCGCGAAACGATCAGTATTGGAATGGGGAATAGCTGACTGGCGGCGCGCCGTCGCCAAGCGCGTGGACGCTTTGCAAACCGGACAATTCCGGCGGCAGTTCGATCCGGGTGATCGTTTCGGCGGTGATTTCCAGCAAGCACGGTTCGTAATTACCCTCATTGATGACGGCATAGGCGCGCCCGTCGGTCGTCACCAAGGCGTGCTCCCAGAACCCGCCGTCAGGCAGCGGATCGGCGGTCCGGCAACTCCACTCGCCGTTGCGCCGTTCCCAAAAAACGCCGGTGCGCCGGGTAGTGTCGATGACGATGGCGTCGTCGCCCGTCGCGAAGACCAAAGAGGGATCCACCACATCGCAACCTTCCGGAGCGGGAATCGTTTCCCAATTCTCGCCGTCCGTTTCCAGCAAGTAATTATCCCAGAATCCTTTTGAAAGCACGGCGTACCCGTGGTGAGGATCGGTAAACCAGAACCAGTCGATCTCGCCCGCGGCCATCTGCGGCGGTTTATCCGCGATGGCCCAATTCGCTCCGTCGTAGGACCACAGCGTTCCCGTTCCGTCAATGCTCTCGGCCCAGGCCAGACCGAAATCCGGCGACGGCACCGCCAGCGCGAGGATGGATTGATCCGTCAGCGACAATCGTTTTCTCGCCTGCTCGCCGTAGCGAAAAACGTCGTCGCGCGAGTAGTAGTAATCATGCGGACCGGGCCCCATCCCGTTGTCCGCCCAGGTGAGAATGAACTGCGCGCCCGTCCACACCGAACCGTCTCCCGGCGCCTGAAGGTGCATGATATTCACATACTCTCCGGCCGACGGACGCGCTTCATCCAGCCGCCAACCGGCCTCGGCGTCGAAATCCATCCAGGTATGGCCGAGGCTTGCATAAAGTGAAAAACCGCGCTTGAGGCTGCCCGTGAAGTAGTTGACGGCAGAGTAACCATACCGCCCTTCCAGAATGAGAATGGGACCGAAGCCGCGCACTGCCTCGGGTTCCGGACCGACGGAAGGCGGCACTTCCCACTCGCGCCAACCGTCAGCGGTCTGTTCCCACGATTTCAAGCCGGCGCCGTCGGTTCCGTTGATCAACAGGCGAAACGGGTTGGGCGCCGAAGTATCGTCGTCCCCTGCGGCATCGTCATCCGAGCCGTTATCGTCGTCAGTTTGGTCGTTGTCGTCATCGCTCTTGGTTCCCGATCCGGAGTCATCATCGTTTTCGCCGCAGGAAATCAACAGGGCGACGGCCAAGGGTAACGCGATGAATAAAATGAAGGCGAGTTTTTTCATCGGGTCCTCACGGATCGTCGGCAAGGGTTTCCGTGCCGATTTCTTCCTAAATTATCATCCAATTGTGTCCTGTTTTATATCGTTTATAAATATGGAGCCGATCGCCTGCCGGGCGAGGGGTTCAACGGCCTATCGCTTTTCAACCGATTCGGGTTTTTGCAATCGGAAGCGGACGGTATCCGGCTCTTCGCCCGGACCGGTCATTTGAAAACCAGCGCGCTCGAGAACCTTGACGGATGCGGCATTGGCTAGGGTCGTTTGCGCGATCACCGCTGTGACGTGGCCCGAGGCGAAGGCATAATCCGCTAGCGCGGCGACGATTTCGGTCGCAAAGCCTTGGCGGCGGGCGGAAGGGATCACCGAAAAACCAATTTCGACGAGGCCGGCGGCCGGTGGGCCGTGGAATCCGGCTCCGGCGACGAGAGTTTCCCGCCTGCCCGTTGGATTGCGCACGACCGCATACCAGACGTACCAACCGACGGCCGCCGCGCCATCCTCATTGAGTCGGGTCAGAAAAAACCGCATCGCCTCGCGGTCGTATTCGCCCGGCGGCCATTCAGCGGTGACGATCGCGCCGAGGAGCGGTTCGAGTTCCCGCGGGTGGCGCAATTCGCGTTCGAGGTGTTCCGCCGTGGCGGGAATCAGGTCGAGTCGTCTAGTCTGCAGCATAGTCGACGTTACCATGATTTCGCCCGGCCGGGCAGTGAGGTTTTTCTTGCTCGACCGGAAAATCTGTCGGCACCGCCGGCATCCAGGCCGGTTTCGGCACGGCACGGATGATTTCCAACCGCCAGTCCGGCAAGCGGATTTGACGACGTGAGCCCGGAACGCTAGCTTCGAAGCGGATTCGCTTTCTTCAATCGTTTCGCGCGGCGCTTTTCAAACGGCGTTGCCCCGAGGATTTGGCGGGAGAGACGGACATGTCCATACCACCAACGGTTCTGCTCGTCGGCGGCACGGGTCGCACCGGCGGGCGCGTGCTGCGGCAACTCCTGGACCGCGGCGTTGCCGTTCGCGCCATCGTGCGATCCGTCGGGAAGATCCCGCCCGACGTCGCGGGAAATCCGAACCTGACGCTGATCGAAGCAAGCTTGCTGTCGCTGGGCGACGAGGAACTGCGGCGGCACCTGCGCGGCTGCGAGGCCGTCATTTCCTGCCTCGGCCACGTCATCAACTTCAAGGGCGTCTTCGGACCGCCGCGCGATCTGGTCGCGAGCGCGACGGCGCGCCTTTGCCGGGCCATCGAAGCGTTGGGGCAACCGGCGCCGGTCAAATTCATCCTCATGAGCAGTGTTTCGGTCCATCGCCCGGGCAGCCTCGACACGCGCCGAAGTTTGTTTGAGCGGGCGTTTCTTTTCCTGCTCCGCGGCGTGCTTCCTCCGGCCAGGGACAACCAGCGAGCGGCGGATTTTCTGCGCGAAAAAATCGGTCCGGACAACGCGTTCGTCCAATGGGTGGCGGTGCGGCCGGATTCGCTGTTGGAAGGCGATATCACGGCGTACACGCTGCACGAGGGTCTCGTGAACCGCCTCTTCGCGCCCGGCAGCACGAACATGGCCAACGTCGCGCACTTCATGTGCGATCTGGCGACGGACCCGCGGGCATGGGCCGACTGGAAGTTCAAGCTGCCCGTGATCGTCAATGCCACGGCGGAGAAGCCCGCCTGAGCGGCGGGCGAGTTCATCCGCGATCACAAGAGTTGTTTCTTGAATCGTACTGGAGTACTGTGTCGCCATTCGATCCAATGAATATTTTGATCCGCTATCGATGACGGAGACAAACAATGCGAAACGCGCTTCTCGTGCTTCTGGCCATGGTCGCGGCGGTGTTTTTCCTTTTCATTGCCGCCAACTGCGACAGCAACGATGACGACGACGACGACAACGACGACGACGCCGGTGACGACACGAACAACGGCGCGGACGACGATGATGATGACGATAACGACGACAACGACGACAACGACGACGATACGAGCCCGGGCGACGATGACGACGACGATGACGACGACAACGACGACGAAGCCATCGAGCAATGCATGGAGGAATGCCAGGACGCGTATTCCACCTGCGAATACGACTGCGAAACAACCCAATGGTTCTGCGAATCGGACTGCGAGTTCGACTACTGGGACGACCCGGAAGGGTTGGCGGAATGCTACGAGGTATGCGCCGAAGCCGCAGCCGATTGCATCGCCGTTTGCGACGACGCCTGGGAAACGTGCTGGCGGGATTGTTACTTTTAGCCGCGTAGGCGTCGCCACGCCGCACGGCCGGATCAGCAATCGTCGGTAATCCAAGGTTCCGTTTGACTGCCCAGGGGACCGTACTTTCATTCTCTTTTCATCAATGATTTATTTTGATACAGTCGTTCCGTCCTTGGATTGACGGGAGGACCGGATGTCTTTCATTCGCCACCAACGATTGTTTTTACTGATTTTACTTCTGGCGGTTTTCAACGTCTTGATCGGCTGTGAAGACGACGATGACGCCGGATCGAGTTCGGAGCAGCCTCAGGACGACGATAATAACGACAACGACAGCGGCGACGATGACAACGACGACGGTGACGACGACAACGACAGCGGCGACGATGACAACGACAGCGGCGACGATGACAACGACAGCGGCGACGACGACAACGATAGCAGCGATGACGATTCGATCGATGACGACGACGATAGCGAAAGTCCCTTCAATGGGATGAGCTGGTCGATAACGACGCTCTACGAAACCAGCAACACTGCCTACGATCCAGTGCTCGGTGTCGGTAGTGACGGCGTGGTTCACATTGTTTATCTGGACCATGCGGCTCATTTGATCCACCTGAAAAAGACCGGTTCGGAATGGCAACAAAATCTTTTGAACGATCAGGAATCCCTCGGGCAGCCGTCGCTGGCGATCGAAAACCCCGGGATTCCGCGTCTGGCCTATTCAGTCGGCGACGCCATGGTTTATGGGATTGAAAATGAATCGTCCTACAGCGAGTCAACGATTCCCGGGGTACACTGCGATTATTATGCGCTTGCCGTAGATATACTTGGGAACGCCTATCTGGCCTGCGCTTCCGATGATTCGTCGTTTTTACGATTGGTCACGAACGGTTCCGGCGAATGGCAGGAAGAAGAAATCTATCCCCAAACCGGGATCTACCAAATGGCGATTCGACTGGACCAGGATGCGAATACTCATCTTGCCTTTGTGTCCTTTGAAAACAGTGGTGTTACGCCCTATTCGTCGGCTTACTATGTCCATAATGTAAACGGAAACTGGATCGGCGGTGTGATCGGCGGCAATAGGTGCTGGGTATTTAAATCAATTGATCTGGCCGTCTCTCCCGACCAACTTTTGCATTTCAGCTATTCCGTCGGAGAATGCGAACTGGGTTCGGTGTTTGTTTCTTATGACGGCCAGCGGATTGTTTATGATTTTCCGACCAATTTCAGGGTCGGTTCTTCGATGAACCTTGATGGCGCCGGTACGCCCTATATCGGTTTTTTTCTCGGGAATGATACCCAATTGAATATCGCCACCATCACGGACGGCCATGTCTACACGGGGATCATCGATGACAGCCTGGGGCCATACAGAAAACCATCCCTGGCGGTCGACTCGGAAGGATACATCCACGTGGCTTATACTTTTCTCGCCGATCTTCGGTATGCGACCAACAGACCCTGATAAATCGGTTCGAAATCGCCTAATATGAGTCGCGAGGTTTGGTAACGCGAGGTCGGCATCGTAATCGACGGTGCGAACGCGGCCTGGGGTGATTTCGATCGCGCTCATTCGCCGTGGAGTCATTCCATGCAAACATTCATCGCTTTGTTGCGGGCGATCAACGTCGGCGGCACCGGCAAATTGCCGATGGCCGACTTGGTGAGGATTTGCGAAACCGCCGGGTTCTCGGACGTAAAAACGTACATTCAAAGCGGCAATGTCGTGTTCAAAAGCGACTTGGAAGCGGGTGCGATCCAAGCGTTGATCGAAGACGCACTGGCGAAAAAGGTCGGCAAGCCGGTCGGCGTGCAGATTCGCCGCGCGGCGGATTTCGATCGACTGCTGGCCGAAAATCCATTTAAAAAGGCGCCGCCGAACCAGGTGATTGTCATGTTCTTCGACGAACCGCCGCCAAAAGACGCGTTGGCCGAGATCCGGTCGCCCGGCGGTGAGGAACTGCAACTCCGCGGCCGCGAACTTTATATCCACTATCCGAACGGGCAGGGCCGATCGAAGCTGAAAATACCGTTCGCCGCCGCCGCCACCGGACGGAATATCAACACCGTGGCCAAGCTCGCTGCAATGGCGCGGGAATTATCGAAGTAAATCCCTATCAAACTGCACTGCATTCCAATCTGGCATTGTCTGAAAAATTTCAATTAGAATACAATTAGTTATTTTTTACATATACCAAAACGGTATTATTTTGGCATAGGTGACGCATTTTTGCGACAGATAGAAAAGCTGGAAATAATATTGACATATCAATGGTTTGCAAAATTTCGGTGTGTTGGCACCGCATTTGCTCAAGCTCAGGTCATCGAAACGAAACATCTTGAATCATCGATCGCATTTAAATCCTAAGATGGTCGGGGTTGGGCGATGAAATTTTCTCATTGCAGCTTGGTCATGGTGGTTTTGATTATACTGTCCGTTGCTTTTGGCGTTCTGGCGGAAGAGACCATCTCTTCATCCGCGCCGGAAACGGCGGATCAAGAACTACTTCAACCGTTGCCGTCGATCATCGATCTGGGCGACCAGAATACCCCCGCCAGGCGCCACCATGCCGAAAATCAAAACAAGCCGGCTAGCGCCGATGCTCAGGTGATTTGCTGGCGGCAAATCGGTCTGCTCCTGGCGGCGATCTTTGCGCTTTCAGCCCTCGTTGCCGGGTGGATTTTTCACCTGCACCGGCGGATTACCGAAGCCAATCGAAACCTCCGGGAACGCGAGGAAACCTTTCGGGCGTTGAGCGAGGGCTCGCAGGACGTCATCATGCGCCTCGATCGCCAGGGGCGATACCTGTACATCAATCCGATCGTCGAGAAACAGACGGGAATTCCGGCGCCGGAATTCATCGGCAAAACGTTTGAAGAACTGGGATTTCCAGCCGATCTATGCGCGCTCTGGGAACGGACGCTTCGGGAAGTCGTAACGGCCAAGGCGGTGCGGCGGGTCGAGTTCCGCCTGCGGACGGGTGTCTGGATCGATTGCCTGGTCCGGCCGGAATTCGATCCGGCCGGCGAGGTCAAGGCGGTCATCGCCGCCGCCCGCGACATCACCGAACGCAAGCAGGCCGAGAAAGAGCGCGCGCGTTTGGAAGGTCAGTTGTTGCAGGCGATGAAAATGGAGGCGGTGGGCCGGCTGGCGGGCGGGGTGGCGCACGACTTCAACAATCTGCTGACGAGCATCATCGGTAACGTGCAGCTTGCATTGCTCGATTTGCACCCCGGCGAACCGCTGGCCGGCACGATCGGCGAGATCGGCAAGGCGGCGGACAGCGCGGTTTCGCTCACCCGTCAATTGTTGGGCTTTTCGCGCAAGCAACACATCGAGCCGCGGGTGCTCGATCTGAACGAGTTGATCGCGAACCTGGAAAAGATCCTGATCCGGCTGATCGGCGAGGACGTCGCCCTGCGCGTCATCCCCGGAAAAAAACTGGGCGCGGTCAAGGCCGACCAGGGACAGTTCGAGCAGATCCTGGTGAACCTGGCGATCAACGCCCGCGACGCCATGCCGGAAGGCGGCCGGCTGTTGATCGAGACCGCGAACATCGATCTGGACGAGGAATACTGCCGGCGCCACACGCAGTTGCAACCCGGCAAGTACGTCGTTCTCGCCGTCAGCGACTCCGGTCAAGGCATGAGCGAGGAAGTAAAACGGCATCTGTTCGAGCCGTTCTTCACCACCAAACCGATCGGCCAGGGCACCGGCCTGGGCCTGGCGACGATCTACGGCGCGGTCATGCAGGCGGGCGGAGCGATCGAGGTTTACTCGGAGGTCGGCGACGGCACCACTTTCAAGATCTACCTGCCGCGGCTCGGTGAGGAAGCCAAGCGGAAGGAGACCGAGGCTGGGGCGTTGAACATGGCGGCCGGCAAGGAGGCCGTGCTGATCGTCGAGGACGAGGAACTGGTGCGCGGGCTGGCCATCAAGGCTTTGAGCCGGCTGGGCTATCGGGTGTTGCAGGCGGCCGACGGCCAGCAGGCCCTGGCGATGGCCGAACACCACGAAGGCCGCATCGACTTGCTGTTGACCGACGTGGTGATGCCGGGCATGAACGGCAAACAACTGGCCGAACGCCTGCGGCGGACGCATCCCGAAACCAAGGTGATTTTCACCTCCGGCTATACCGAAAACACCATCACGCATCAGGGCGTCATCGAACCCGGCCTGCATTTCATCGGCAAACCCTATACGCCCCAGGTCCTGGCGAAAATAGTGCACGAAGTGTTGTTGGACGGCAAAGCCACCGACTCTTCCGCCTATGCCGGGAAGGAGAACTACCGCAACTGATTCGCTCCCGCGTTCGGGCCGCTTTTCGCCGCTTTCCCAGTCCGGCTCCTTGCTTTGTTCCGGCGGTCGGGGTAGGTTGAACGACCGGTAAATGTCGGTAAGGATTGGTGTATGTTCATTACGTTCGAAGGGCCCGAAGGTTCCGGCAAATCGACGCAAATCGTGCTCGCTCAGCAGTATCTGGAGGCTGGCGGCCGGCGCGTCGTGCGCACCCGCGAACCGGGCGGGACGCCCATCGCCGACCGCATCCGCGGCATTTTGCTGGCGGCGGAAAACGCGTCGCTGACGCCGAAGGCCGAGTTGTTCTTGTATTTCGCGGCGCGCGCCCAACACGTGGCCGAGGTCATTCGGCCCGCCCTGGAATCCGGAGCCGTGGTATTGTGCGACCGCTTCGCCGATTCGACCTGGGCCTACCAGGGTTACGCGCGGGGGTTGGGCACGGAGCTGGTCGAGCAGATGAACGCGCTGGCCACCGGCGGCCTGACGCCCGATTGCACCCTGTTGTTCGACCTGCCGGTCGAAATCGGCCTGACGCGGGCGCAGGCGCGGGCGGACGGCAAGCCCGGCGAGTTGCGCGAGGACCGTTTCGAACGCGAGGAACTGGATTTTCACCGGCGGCTGCGCGCCGGTTTTCTGGAATTGGCGCGGCGGTATCCCGCGCGGTTCCGCGTGCTGGACGCCGCGGCCGGGATCGACGAGGTCTGGCGGCGGACCCGGGCGATTTTAGATGAATTTTTACCGGGCGAGGTGAAATGAGCGGCTTCGGCGACATCATCGGGCATCGCCGGACGATCGGGGTTCTGCGCAACGCCATGCGGCAGGGCAAGGTGGCCCATGCCTACCTGTTCGCCGGCCCGCCGGGCATCGGCAAGTATACCGTCGCCCGGACCTTCGCCGCCGCCCTCAACTGCCAGACGCTGCCCGACGATGCCTGCGGCGTCTGTCCCAGTTGCCGCAAATTCGCGGCGGGCAACCATCCGGATTTCGTCGCGGTGACCCGGCGTGACGACAAGACGGTCATTGTCATCGAGCAGATTCGCGAGGTCATTCACTCCGCGCAGTACGCGCCGTTCGAGGGCAAGTTCAAGGTCTACCTGATCGACGGCGCGGAACAGCTGAACACCGAAGCCGCGAACGCGCTGCTCAAGACGCTGGAAGAACCGAACGCGCGGACGGTCTTCGTGCTGGTGACGCCGGCCTCGCATTTGCTGTTGCCGACGGTGGTGAGCCGTTGCCAGACGTTGCGCTTCGGTTTGCTGGAGGATTCGCAAATCCGCGCCTGGCTGGATCAACAGGGCGAATGGCCGCCGGAGGACGCCGCCCTGCTGGCGCGGCTGGCCGAAGGCAGCATCGGCCGGGCGACGGCCCTGGACCTGGATTTTATCCGGGGTCCGCGTTTATCATTGTTTCAGGACCTGGCGGCCGCGGCGCCCGACGATGCCGCGGCGGCGGTGCTGTTGGGCGATCGGCTGTCCGCAGCGGCGCCGGACCTGCGCGACGGCCTCGAGCTGCTCGCCGGTTTCGTGCGCGACGCGCTGATCTGGCGGATTTCGGGCGACGCGGAACGGGTGCGCAACCGCGACGCGCTGGAGGCGATCCAACGCTACGCCGCGCGGCTGCCGCTCGCGGCGCTGGGTGCTAAAATCCGGTCGCTGGTGCAGGCGCGCCGGCTGATCGAACGCAACGTGAATAAGTCGGCGATCGTCGGCGGGTTGTGCCTCGACCTGATCGCGACCGCGCCGACTTCGTTCGCCGAGGGGAGATTGCCCCGATGAAAATCATCAATATCCGCTTTCCGGGAAGCCGGCGGCTGTATCCGCATCAGCCCGGCGAACTGGAAGTCGCCCCCAACGAGATCCTCGTGGCGGAGGGCGAGCGCGGCCCACGGCTGGGCAGCGCGATCGGCGAGCCGCTCGAGATCGAGTGGACCCTGCCGACGCCGCCGCCGGTCATCTCGCGCAAGGCCCGCGACGAGGATCTGCACAAGGCGCAGGAATTCCGGGCGCGCGAACCCGAGGCTTGCCAGGTCTGCCGGGCCGCCATCGGCGAGCACAACCTGCCGATGAAGCTGGTCAAGGCGGAATACATTTTCGACGGCTCGAAGGTGATCTTCTATTTCACCTCCGAGGGCCGCGTCGATTTTCGCGAACTGGTCCGCAAACTCGCGCAGCGCCTGCGCACCCGCATCGAGATGTACCAGATCGGCGTGCGCGACGAGGCCAAGCTGCTGGGCGGCCTGGGCGTCTGCGGGCGCTCGTTCTGCTGTTCCTCCTGGCTGTCGAACTTCGCCCCGGTGTCGATCCGCATGGCGAAGGATCAGGGGCTGTCGCTCAACCCGGCGAAAGTCTCCGGCGGCTGCGGGCGGCTCTTGTGCTGCCTGGCCTACGAGCACGAGGTTTACGCCGCCTACCGCGAGGGCATGCCGAAGATCGGCAAGCGCGCCGTCACGCCCAAGGGCATCGGACGCGTTTCGCGTTACGACATTTTCACCGACCGGGTGTTCGTCATTTTCGAGGAAGGCCGCGAGGAAGGGTTCAAACGCGAGGAAGTGCAGCGGTTGTCGCCGAACGCCGAGCAAGCCGGACCGGCCGAGCCCGAACCGGCCGACAACGCGGACGCGGAGTTGGAAGGCAATGAGTGAACCGACGCCGGTAAACGGTTTCGGGCGCGACATTTTTCAGAGCATGCGCCCGCGCCATTGGGCGAAGAACGTCCTCGTTTTCGTGCCGCTGGTGTTTGCGCAACACGCCGGCGAGTTGCTGCCGCTCTTCAAGGCCACGGCGGCCTTCGTCCTGTTTTGCGGCTTGTCCGGCGCCGGCTATCTGCTCAACGACTACGTCGATCGCGAGGGCGACCGCCTGCACAAGATCAAGGCCACGCGGCCGGTGGCGTCCGGGCGGCTGCCGATCGGCAAGGCGCTGCAAAGCAGCGTGCTGTTGTATCTGGTCTGCCTCGTCGCCTCTTTCCTGCTGAACGTCCACTTCGGTTACGTCGCGCTGGTGTACGCGGCGATCGGCATCGCCTACAGCCTGATGCTGAAGAACCTGGTGATCGTCGACCTGTTCATGGTGGCGGCGGGTTACGTGCTGCGCGTCGTGGCCGGCGCGGTGGTCATTCCGGTGACGATCTCGAGTTGGCTGCTGATCTGCGCCATGTTGCTGTCGCTGTTCATCGCCTTGTCCAAGCGCAGCATCGAACTGCGACTGCTGCAGGGCGACGCGGTCCATCACCGCAAGACCCTGGCCGAGTACAACCCCTACCTGCTCGACCAGATGACCGCGGTCATCACCAGCGCGTTGCTGGTGGCCTACACGCTTTACACGCGTTCGCCAGGCACCCTCGAAAAATTCCACACCGGCGGGCTGGTCTACACGGTGCCGTTCGTGCTTTACGGCATCTTCCGCTACCTGTACCTGATTCACGTCAAGGAAGGCTACCACACGCTCGAACGCGTCCTGGTGACCGACAAGCCGATGATCGTCAACCTGATCCTCTATCTCCTCGTGGTGGGCATCGTATTGTATGTCTGACGCGCGCGCCACGACCGTCGCCGCGCCGCCGATTTCCACCGTCGATCCCGCGTCCGCACCGAGCCGGATTCACGCCCTTTTGCTCGCGGCGTTGCTCGCCTTCGTCGCCGCCGCGCATTTCGCCTGGCTGACCGCCGACGGTTCGTTCGCCGGGTTCAACGAACTGGCCTTTTTGGAATGGCAACTGAAATTCAATCAGGCCCTGCTGAGCGCCCCGGCGGCGGAATGGCTGTCCTGGCATCATCTGCGGCCGGCCGGTTTTTTTCTCGTCGGCAGCCTGTTTCAGTGGATCGGCGGCGGGTCGATTTTATCGCTGCGTTGCCTGAGCGCGTTTTTCCACCTGCTGTGGATCGGGCTCGTTTACGCGGCCGGGAAGCGTTGGCATTCGCCGACGACGGGATTGGCCGCGGCGTTCGTCGCCGGTCTGTCGCCGCTCGGCACGATCATGGCGCATCAGTACGCGCCGTTTTTGTTGGAGGCGGCGCTGACGACGCTGGCGGCCTACACCGCGCTGGCCGACGGCAGGCGGCATCCCGGGCGCTGGATCGCGATCAACGGATTGGCCTTCGGCGCGGCCCTGTGGATCGAGCGGTTCACGCCTTTCCTCTACCTCACGGCGATTTCGCTTTCTGTGTTGATTCTGTGGCGCGAGCCGCGCGACCGGTTGCCGTGGCGCGGCATCGTCCGGTCGCTGGCGGCGGTATGGCTGATCGCGCTGGCGATCGCTGGGCCAAGCCTCGTCGGCTGGGCGCGGGAAAACTGGTCTTACGGGCAAGCCTTGTTTCATCAAGCGGACATCCCCGGTCGCGAATCGCTGTACTACCTTCGCTATCTCGTGCCGCACCTGACCGGCGCCGCCGCGCTGCCGCTGCTGATCGCGGGCGCGGTCGTCTTGGCGCTGCGGGATCGGCGCCGCGCCTGGCTGATTCTGCTTTGGCTCGGGCTGCCGCTCGCCGTTCTGTCGGCCGCCGCCTCGAAAAACATGGTTTATACCCTGTCGCTGACCACGCCGCTGGCATTGCTGGCCGGTCGCGGTTTGAGCGCCGTGCCTGGCCGTGGCCGGCGCGCCGTGATCGGCGGGGCGCTGCTGCTGGTCCACCTCGCGACCTGGGCCTGGGTCGTCGATTCGCACGGGGCGCTGGCCGCCGAGTTGCGACCGCTGGCCGAGGGCGACCGCTGGTGGCGTCCTTACATTCCGAAAAGCGAACCGAAGGCGTATTTTTCCGCGGCTCCCCTCCTGGCGGCGTTGGCCGGCGTCGCGGCCGAACCGCAAGACGTTTGGATCGCGCCGACCGCCGCCTGGCCGCCCGACGATGATCTGCCGCCGGTCGACTGGGCCGTCGTGTCGATGCTGACGGCGGCTTGGAACCGCGTGCCCGGGCGGTATCTGTTGGTCGGTGAAAAATTCTTCGCCGGCGCGGCATTCTCGCGGCCGGGAGAAGTCAACCTGGTTCGCCTGCCGGCGGCGGCGGCGCGGGCCTTGCCGCTGCTGGAGGAGTGCGGGCCCTATCGGTTCGTATTGGTCGAGAACGACGAATGGTCAACCCGGCTGGCGACGGCGCTGGGCGGCTATCGGCTGGAACGGACGCGCGGTTTTTACGCGGGTTTGTTGCCCGTCACTCTGTGGACGGCGTCTCCGCAATAACCTCGGGAACGGCGATCGCCTCCAATTGCGGCTTCAGTTTTTCGATGGTCGCGGCGAACGCCGGCCGGTATTGCTCCGGCAATTTTTTCAGCGGCGAGGCGATCATCCGCATTTTCAGCGGGTTGACGTAACGGCCGCCCTGCTGAATGCGGAAATCCAGATGCGGCCCGGTGGACCGGCCCGTGGAGCCGACGCGGCCGATCAGCTGGCGCTGGCGGACGTGCTGGCCGGTGCGCACGGCGATGCGCGACAAGTGCATGTACATCGTGACGTACCCGCCGTCGTGCGCCAGCTTGATCAGGTTGCCGGCCGCGCCCGCGTGTCCCGCCGACAGCACCTTGCCGTCGGCGACCGCCCAGACCGGCGTGCCGACCGCCGCGCCGTAATCGACGCCGCTGTGCATCATGCGCCGTCCCAGGACCGGATGCAGGCGCATGCCGAAACGGCTGGTGATGCGCATCGTATCGAGCGGTGCGACGAGAAAAGTCTTGCGCAACTGCGTGCCGTTTTCGTCGTAGAACCCCGCGAAATCGGGGTCGTCGATCTCCAGCCAATAGCCGCGCTTGAGGCCCGTGACCTGGCCGTCGTACTCGGCGGCTAGCAGGCGGCCGTAGCCGTAAGGCTCGGCGCCGGGCAACAGCGTCCGCTCGAAGACCAGCTTGAACGAATCGCCGCGCCGCGGATCGGTATAAAAGTTGATGTCCCACGCAAACAGATTGGAAACCAGTGACGCCAGTTCGTCGGTGTGACCGTGGCCGATGATTTCCTCGTAGACGCTGGTATAGACGCGCGCGCCGAGGGTTTCGATCCGGGTTGTGGTGGGAACGTCGACCCGCTCGGCGGCGAGGGCGCCCTCCTTTTCGCGCAGGTGGTAGGTCTGGATGCGGCTGACCTGAAAATCGAAGGCGCGGCAGACGCCGTTTTCGTCAAGCCAGACGGTAAACGGCTGATCGCCGCGGATGCGTTTAAACGGAAAATCCACCGTTTCCAGGCTTTGGCGGATTTTCTCGAATTGTTCGGGGGAGACGCCGACGCGCGCCAGCGCCGCGGCGAGGCCTTCGCCGCTTTGGATTTGACCGTCGACCTTCATGCCGGGCGGCGGGGTCGGGGTCGCCGGTTCGACCGGGGTCGGCGCGGGCGCCGGCGGCGGTTTGGGCGAGGAACAGCCGGCGATCAGACAGGCCAACGCGCATAAGACGGCGAAGAGGCCGAAGAAATTGAGTGAAAATGGGCGACGCCAGAACATTTCGGCGACCTTAGCGAAAAGCGTCGGGAATGGCAAACAACTTTTTCGCGCGCGGCGGACTTTGCCCCACCGGGCCGGCCGGTAAAGGCGGGGCGAAAGCGCCGATCTTTCAGCTTGACAAGTCCGGATCGGATCGGTAAAAGATCAGGCGCATTTGCTGTTTATCAAGTTATGCGGAAGTGGTGGAATTGGTAGACGCGCTGGGTTCAGGGTCCAGTGACCGTACGGTCATGGGGGTTCAAGTCCCCCCTTCCGCAGCCGATGAATACGGCGGGAGATCCCACGACGGGCTCTTCCGCTTTTTCTTTTAATTCCTCCAATAATGGTCATCCACTTCCTACTTTCGGCCGAATTCTAGATTGACGGCGCGGTTTTCTTGCCGCGGCGGTGCGACCGAATCGTGATCAGTGGTTGAAAAGTGTTAAAATAATGCCAGCCGGGCCGGAGGTGATTCCCAGGTTTTCGCGTGGGCGCGCGAAAATCGGCCGGGAAAGCGGCCGGAAAGCAAAGAAGTGGTCGGATTTTCATTGAATTCGCCTGTTTTTCCGCCGGTGGCGATCGAAAAGTAACCCGTGTTTTTTTGTTGTCGGATTCGATAATTATGATTACATTCAAGGCGAGTAGAAAAAGGAGTCGCCACATGTTGTTTTCACCGGAAGAGACCAAACCAGCCAACCTGCCGGTGTTGCCGCTTCGAAACGCCACGTTGTTTCCGGGAACGATCGCGCCCATGGCGGTCGGCCGGTCGTTTTCCTTGAAGGCCCTGGAAGCCGCCGACCACGAACTGGGTTTGCTCGGCGTCTTTACGCAGTTCGATCCCGAGGTCGAGGAACCGACCGGCGCCGATATCCATCACATGGGCGTCGCATCGAAAATCCTGAAAATGGCCGACGATCGCCGGGGCGGTAAGACCGTGCTGTTGCAGGGCCTCTATCGCGTCCGCGTCGTGCGCTTCACCGACCTGACGCCGACGATGCGCGTCGATCTGGAATACCCCGAGGACATCGAGGAAGCCGACGCCGAAATGGCCGCGCTGTTCACGAAAATCAAGGAGATGGCCACCGAGGTCATCACCAAGAACCCGGCGCTGCCGCAGGAATCCAAACATTTCATCGAGGAAATGGACCGGCCGGGAATGCTGTGCGACCTGGTCGCGTCGCACCTGTCGATCTCGGTCGAGGATAAAATCACCATCCTCGAAACGCTCGACGTCAAGATTCGCGCCCGGCGCATCGCCCAGATGCTCAGCGCCGAACTGCAGATGCTCGAGACCAAGCGCCGCATCGACCAGCAGGTGCGCGGCGAGATGGACAAGAGCCAGCGCGACTATTACCTGCGCAAGCAGATGGAAGCGATTCGCCGCGAGTTGGGCGAGGAGGATTCGTCCGAGGACGAAATCGACGAGCTGCGCAAAAAGCTGAAAGAAGCCAACCTGCCGGAAGAGGCGTTCAAGACCGCGGAAAAGGAAGTCAAACGCCTGGCGCACATCCCCTCGTCGTCGCCGGAATACACGGTTTCCAAGACCTATCTCGACACCATTCTCGAGTTGCCGTGGTCGAAATTCTCGGAAGACCACCTCGACATCAAGGAAGCCGAGAAGATTCTGAACGAAGACCACTACGGCCTGGAGCGCGTCAAGCGCCGCATCCTCGAATACCTTGCCGTGCGCAAACTCAAGCCCGACGTCAAAGGTCCGATCCTTTGCCTGATCGGCCCGCCGGGCGTCGGCAAAACGAGCCTCGGCAAATCGGTCGCGCGGGCGATGGACCGGCAATTCGTCCGGATGAGCCTCGGCGGCATTCACGACGAGGCCGAGATCCGCGGCCACCGGCGCACCTACATCGGCGCGTTGCCCGGGCGCATCATCCAGGGGATTAAAAAAGCCGGCACCGCCAACCCGGTGTTCATGCTCGACGAACTGGACAAGGTCGGCAAGGACTTCCGCGGCGACCCGTCCTCGGCGCTGCTCGAGGTGCTCGACCCCGAGCAGAACGACACGTTCGTCGACAACTACCTGGCGATCCCCTACGACCTGTCGCGGGTGCTGTTCATCGGCACGGCGAACGTGCACGACACGATCCCCGGCCCGCTGCGCGACCGCATGGAAGTCATCGACATTCCCGGTTACACCCAGGAAGAGAAAAAGCTGATCGCCAAGCGGCACCTGATCGCCGAGGAAATGGAAAACCACGGCCTGAAGCCCGACAGCTTCAAGATCACCGATTCGGCGCTTGACGTGGTGATCGATAAATACACGCGCGAGGCCGGCGTGCGCAACCTCAAGCGCAACATCGCCGCTCTCTGCCGCGGCGCCGCCAAGCGGCTGGCCAGCGGCGAGGTCAAGAAGGTGACGATCGACAAGCGCGCGGTGGCCGCTTTCCTCGGCGCGGAGAAATTCTTCCCCGAGGTCGCCGAGGCGACCAAGGTGCCCGGCGTGGCGACCGGCATGGCGTGGACGCCCACCGGCGGCGACATCCTGTTCATCGAAACCACGATGATGAAGGGCAAGGGCAACCTGATCCTCACTGGCCAGTTGGGCGAGGTGATGCAGGAATCGGCCAAGGCGGCGATGTCGTACTTGCGGTCGCGATCCGAGGAATTCGGCATCGATCCGAAAAAATTCGAGGAAGTGGACGTGCACATCCACATCCCGGCGGGCGCGATTCCGAAGGACGGCCCGTCGGCGGGCATCACGCTGCTCGCGGCGCTGGCCAGCCTCTTTACCGGCAAGCGGGTCAACAATGATCTGGCGATGACCGGCGAGGTGACGTTGCGCGGCCAGATTCTGCCGGTCGGCGGCATCAAAGAAAAGGTGCTGGCGGCGCGGCGCGCCGGCATCAAGCAGGTGCTGCTGCCCGAAAAGAATCGGCGCGACATTGAGGAAATTCCGGAGGACATCCGCAAGGGCCTGACGCTGCACTTCATCGGCAACGTTGCCGACGCCTTGAAATACGCGCTGTCCGACGCGACGAATTAGACGGCCATTAAACGCGAACGCCCGATCCTGCTTTCCGGCGGGTTCGGGCGTTTTTTTTGCGGCGATCAGCGGCCTTTTTTAACCTCGTCCAACAACCGCAACGCCTCGGCGATCGGCAGGCCGGACTGCGCCAGATCGGCGTATTCGGGTTTTGAATGCACCAGTTTGCCGCGGTAGTAGGCGTGCTTGATCCGCACCTTGCCGAACGGCGCCTCGATCGTTTCCACGCGCCGCTCGCAAACCGCGCGGGCGGTCGGGTAGTAGCGCAATCCCAGCGTCGTCGAGTGGACGAACACCGTTTCGATCAACTCTTCCAGCTTCGACTGTGGCGCGAGCACCTCGAGCAGGATGCCGGGCCGGCCGCGCTTCATGACGCAGGGGATCAGCGTCACGTCGAGCGCGCCGTTTTCCTCCAACCGGCGCGCCAACGGCTCGTAATATTCCGGATTCATGTCGTCGATGTTGGCGGTGATGGTGAAGGTCGTTTCCGCCGTTTCCGGCAAGGTCTGCGCGAGGCCCAGCAGCGCCCGCACGACGTTCGGCGGCCCGGCGGCGTCGACGCGCGTTCCCGCGCCGTAACCGACCGCCAGCAGGGTCATGGCGGGCACCGCCGCGAAACCGGCGGCGAGGGTCGAGATCAGCGCCGCGCCGGTCGGTGTGACGGTTTCGACCTCCAACGGGTAGGCGTAGACGGGCGCGTCGCCGAGCAGCGCCACGGTGGCCGGCGCCGGTAGGGGAATCGTGCCGTGCGCGCTGTCGGTCTGGCCGCGGCCGAGGGGCAGGGGGCTGGCGATGATCCGTTCGATTTCCAGTTCGTGGATCGCCAGGCAAAAACCGACGATGTCGATCAGCGCGTCGACGGCGCCCACTTCGTGAAAGTGCACGTGGTGCGGCGAATGGCCATGAATCGCGGCCTCGGCCTCCGCGAGGCGGCGAAAGACGCGGCGGGCGTTGTCGCGGACCGGTGCCGGCAGTTCGGCGGCGGCGAGCCGCGCGTCGATTTCGGCCCAGTGCCGGTGCGGTTGTTCGGGCGGCGCCTCGACCCGCAGCAGCGGCGCCTGGATCGCGCCGCGCATCACGCGGGTGACGGTCACCCGGACGCCGGTCAGGCCCAACCGCGCCGCGAGGTCGTCGAGCCGCCCGGCGTCGAAGCCCAGATCGATCAGGGCGCCGAGCAGCATGTCGCCGGCCGCGCCCGCGAAACAATCGAGGTAAAGCGTTTTTCCCATGGCTTTCACAATCCCAGGCGATTGATGCGCGTGGCCGCGCAGGCCGCGCCGAAACCGTTGTCGATGTTCACCACCAGTGTGCCGCTGGCGCAGGAATTGAGCATGCCCAGGAGCGCCGCCAGGCCGTTGAAGCTGGCGCCGTAGCCGACGCTGGTCGGCACGGCGATCAACGGCTTGTCGGTCAGGCCGCCCACGACGCTCGGCAGCGCGCCTTCCATTCCCGCGACGACGACGAGCACCGCCGCTTGGCGGATGATTTCCACGTTGTTCAGCAGGCGGTGCAGGCCGGCCACGCCGACGTCGTACAACCGCGCCACCTCGTTGCCCATGATCTCGGCGGAAAGCACCGCTTCCTCGGCCACGGGCAGGTCGGCGGTGCCGGCGGTGACGACCAGCACGGCGCCGTGCCCGCGCCGGTCGATCGGCCGTTGCAACAGGCGCAGGCAACGGCTCGTTTCGTCGTAAAGCGCCGCGGGAAAACGCGAGGCGACGGCGTCGGCCTGCCGGGCGTTGGCGCGGGTGATCAGCACGTTGTTTTGTTTTTGCGCCAGGCGTTCGACGATCGCGACCACCTGATCCGGCGTCTTGCCCTGGGCCAGCACCACTTCCGGAAAACCGTTGCGCAAGCCGCGGTGGTGATCGAGTTTGGCGAATTCCAGATCCTCGTACGGCAGATCCTTCAGATCGGCCAGCGCGGCGTCCACGCCGATTTCGCCGGCGGCGAGCCGCGCGAGGATCTCGCGGATCCATTGATCATAAGCGCTCATCGATCGGTCCTTTCTTCCCCGTCATTTTTTTCTGCCGTGTTCGTAGCCGCGCCGGCGCGGTTCGACCGGCCGGCCGTTTTGCCGCGCGACGACCGCCGACCCGGCGACGAATTCCCCGATCGGCGTCAGGTCCGGCAATTCGCCCGCCAACTCGGCCAGACGGGATGGCGGCACGGCGGCCAGCAATTGATACTCGTCGCCGAAGCCGGCCGCGTATTCGAGCGGGTCCGCGCCCAATCGTCGCGCGACCTCGCGGGCCGCCGCCGCGACCGGCAACCGGTCGAGATCGACGTTCGCGCCGACGCCGCTCGCCGCGCCGACGTGGCCGAGATCCTGCAGCAGGCCGTCGGAAATGTCGATCAGGGCCGTTGCGACGCGGGCCAGCGCGAAACCGGCCGCCAGGCGGGCTCGCGGGCGGCGATAGGCGAGCGCGCAACGGCGCGCGTCGTCGTCATCCCAACCGGCGCGCAAGGCTGCCAGGCCCAGGCCGGCCGCGCCCAGTTCGCCGGTGACGACCAGGAGGTCGCCGGGCCGGGCGCCGCGCCGCCAGACGGGCCGGTCAGCGCTGCCCAGCACCGTGACGGTGATCGCCAGCGGGCCGGGCGTGCCGACGGTGTCGCCGCCGACGATCCGGCCGCCGTGCTCCCGGGCACAGTCGCGCAGGCCTGCCGCCAGGCCGAGCAACTCGGTGTCGGGAAAATCGTCGGGTAGTTGCAGTGAAAGCAGAACGTGAATCGGCCGCGCGGGGTCGGCGCCGCAAGCCGCCAGATCGGAAAGCGCCACCGCCAACGCCCGCCAACCGATGTCCGGCGCGGTCATCAGGCACGGCTCGAAATGAACGCCCGCGACGACGGTATCGATACTCGCCAGGACGGGACCGGGGCCGGTCAGCAGGGCGCAGTCGTCGCCGATGCCGACGGGTGCGCCGTCGTGTTCGCGGCCGAACAATTCCGCCGCCTTCCCGATCCATTCGAATTCGCGCAACGGTGACCTTCCTTGTGGCGGTGAACAGCGCTCAGGATGAACCCCGGTCTAGGCCTGCCAGAAACGCAACACGTCTTCCATTTTGCTTGTCTTCGCGAATGACGGCAAGCTGCCGAGGATCTGTTTGCCGTAGCCCTTGCGGTGGATCCGACTGTCGAGAACGGCCAGCACGCCGCGGTCGTCCGAGGTGCGAATGAGGCGACCCAGGCCCTGTTTGAGCATGATGATCGCCGCCGGCAGTTGATAGTCGAGAAACGCCTGGCCGCCGTCCGCGGTCAGCTTTTCGATGCGGGCCGCGACGATCGGTTCGCCCGGACTGGCAAAGGGCAGCTTGTCGATGATAACGCAGCCCAGGGCGTCGCCCGCGATGTCCACGCCCTCCCAGAAACTGGCGGTGGCGAACAGCACGGTCGCGGGCTCGTTTCGCTTGCGCTCGAGCAACAGGTGTTTGGGCGCCTCGCCCTGCAACAGGCAGGGATAGGGCAGGCGCGGCCGCAAGGCTTCGTAGGCGGCTTCCATATTGCGGATGGAAGTGAACAGGCACAGGCTGCGCCCGCCCGCCGCCCGCACGAGCGGTTCGATCCGCGCGATCGCCGCCTCGGCGAAGGCCGGTTCGCGCGGGTCGGGCATGTCGGTCGGCAGGTAGAGCAAGCCCTGCCGGGGATAATCGAAGCAGGTGGGCAGGCTTTCCTCGAGGGTGTCGAAAGTGATGCCCAGCCGGTTCTTGATGTAGCGAAAGCTGCCCTGGGCGGTCAGCGTGGCGCTGGTGAACACCACCGCCGTCGTGAAGGCGAAGAGACTGTCCTGCATGGCCGTCGCCAGTTCGATCGGATCCTTGTGCAGGATGACGCTGCGCGGCCGCCGCTCGCGCCAGTAAACGAACGCCGCGTCGTCGGCGATGCAAATCTCGTCGGTGGCGACGGCCAAATCCTTGATCCGGCGGGCCAGCGCCTCGAGGTCGACCGAATTGCCGGCGGCGGCCAACGAACTCAACCGCGCCGCCAGACGATCGGCGTTTTCGCGCAGGGCTACCAGGCGTTCGCCGATCTCCGGGGTGCAGCTTTCCGCCGTCAACCGGCTGCGCTCCTCGCCCGGAAAGCGATAGCACTCGAACAGGCCGTCGCGGATTTTGCGCAGACTTCCCAGCAGCGGCGGGATTTCCGTGTCGATCAGATGCAGGGCGGTCAGGGTGCGCGTCAGGTCGCGTTCCCATTCGTCGTAGCGGTAGGAGCTGGTGCTCAGGCCGAAGTAGCTGGTCGCCGTGTCCTCGAGCTGATGCGCCTCGTCGCAGATCACGGCGTTGTAATCGGGCAGTACCTGCCCCTCGCCGCCGCTGTTGAGCCGCACCGACAGATCGGCGAAGAGCAGATGGTGATTGGTCACCACCGCCTCGGCCTGGGCGGCGCGTTGGCGCAGCTTGGTGATGAAACAGGTCGGGTTGTGTTGGCAACGCTGGCCGGCGCAGGTTTCGGGCGTGGAGCAGATGTCGTTCCAGACGGCGCAATCGTCGGGCAGTTGCGGAATCTCGGCCCGGTCGCCGAACTCGGTCTGCGCGGCCCAGCGTTCGATGATTTTAAACAGCGAGGATTCCTGGCGCGACTCGAACACCGGTTGCTGCAGAAAGAGGTGCAGCCGGTAGCGGCAGAGGTAATTGCGCCGGCCCTTCATCAGCACGGCGCGGATCTCCCGGCCCAGGATGCGTTCGGCCAGCGGAATATCCTTGCGCATGACCTGTTCCTGCAGCGCCTTGGTGCCGGTGGAAATGACGACGCGACGCGGGGATTGCAGCGCGGGAAGGAGATAGGCGATGGTCTTGCCGGTGCCGGTCGGGGCCTCGATGAGGGCGACCTGGTCTTCCTGCAAGGCGCGCCGGACCAACTCGGCCATCCGCAGTTGGCCGGGTCGATGCTCGTACTTGTCGAATGCCGCGGCCAGCAGGCCGCGCGGTCCGAAAATGGCCGCCAGTTCGTCTTTCACGATCGTTAAAAAAGTTCCTCGATGCGTTCGCCGCCGACGCGCAACAAGTACAGATGCCGTTGAATTTCGCGATCCTCGCCGACCGTCATTTCGCCCGTCACGCCCGACAGATCGTGAACCTTCAGCAATTCGCGGCGGAACCCCTCACGGTCCAGTTCGCCATGCCCGCCGAGCGCGCGGGCGACCAGGTGCGCGGTGTCGTAGCCGATGGCCGCGAGGAAGGAAGGCGGCTGGTGAAAGGAATCCTGATATTGCTGCACGAACGGCGCCACTTCGCCGTTCGCGGTGCTGTGGGCGAAAAAGCCGTCGACGAACACCGAACGGCTGAGGTAGGAACCGGCCTTGCGGGCCAGCTCGTCGGTGTTCCAGGAATTGATGCCGAGCAACATGACGTCCTTCAGGCCGTAATACACCAATTGCGGCGCGAGCAGGGCGACCTGGCGCGAATTGTCCGGAATGAACAGGGCGTGGATCTGGCCGTGGGCGTTGAGCTGCTGCACGGCGCCGCGAAAATCCGTCTCGTTCGGGTTGTAGCCGACGCTGGCCACCAGGCGATAACGGGTCGAGTCGAGGTTCTGGCTGAACAGGTCGCGGTACAGCCGGCCGCGCGTGTTGTCGGGATACAGGACGGCGAAGCGGAACGCGCCCTGGTTCATCGTCGCGTAGCGGATCAGCGCTTTGACCTGTTCGGAGGCGGTGAGGAAATTGCGAAAGACGAAAAAACCGTGGTCGAGAATGTTCTCGCGCGTGGTCAGCGTGATCAGGGTGATGCCGCGTTTTTCCGCTTCGATCGCGGCGGATTTGGCGCAGGAACTGAGCAACGGCCCGACGATCGCCAGGACGCCGGGATCGTCGGCCAGTTCGTTGACGAGTTTGGCCGCGACGGCGGGGTCGCCCTGGGTGTCGCGGATCACGATGCGGAACGCGGCGCCTTGCCCAGCGCCGAACAATTCGCTGCCTTGCATCAGGCCGTGCAACACCTCGCGGCCGAAGACCGCGCGGTCGCCGGACAGCGGCAGCAGGACGCCGATCGCGGCCTTGATTTCGGAGGGCGCCGGCGCCAGGGGCTTGGCCGCTTCGCGCGCGGCGGGCGGCGCGGCCTCGGCGGTGCGCGGGGCGGGCGCTTCGGCGGTTTGCAGCAACTGTTCCGCCTTTTCGTAGAACTTGTACTGCGGCTTGGCGAAATTGATCTGCCGCAACAGCTTGGCGGCGTCGGCGCGGCGGTTTTCCTTCACCAGGTATTGCGCGGCCCGGTAGCGGGTGAAATCGACGACGGTGCCGTCGGCCATCCGCGGCAGCAGGGTCAGCAAGTCCGGACCGCCGAGGTGCTCGTCGATGAGGATCCGGACGTCCTTCAGGATTTCCACTTGCGCGGCCCGGTCGAGATTTTTCGCGCCGGCGGCGTATTGCGGCAGCGCGTCGGCATAACGCTGCAGCGCCTCGTAGCAGTCGGCGAGCGCCAAATGCGCCTGATCGGCGTGCTTGGTGTTGTTGATGCTCAGATAGTAGTTCAGCGCCGTGACCGCCGATTCGTACTGCCGCAGTTGCTGCCGGCAAACGCCCATTTCGTAATGCGCCTCGACCGCATAGGGATTGTCGGGGAACCGACTGACGAGCATTTCGTAATAATAGACCGCTTTGTCGGGCGAATTCTTTTCTTGGTAGAGGCGGGCCGCTTTGAACAGGCAGGCGGGGGCCGGCGCGCTGTTCGGATAGCGTTCGATCACGATGACGTAATGCTGCAGCGCCTTGCCTTGAAAATTGTTGCGGTAGTAAGCCTCGGCCTTTTCGTACAGCGCCGCGGCCTCGTCGCCGCCCGCCGCTGGCGGCGGAGGCGGCGGCACCGCCGCGGAAGCGCAGGCGGCCAGGCAGAACAGCAGGCCCAGGACGGTCAGCAAATCGAAACGTCGCCGCATCGTCGTTACTCCAACGCGCCGGTCAGGACTTCGGCCAGCCGGGCTGCCTTCTCCTCGCGGCCGTGCCGCAGGGCATCAAACCAATGCATGACGGTCCGGCGCGCTTTTTCGCTCAGATCGTCGGGCAAAGAGACTTCCAGCGTCAATACCAGATCACCCGGCCGGCCATCCCGATTGGGAAAGCCGCGGCCGGGGAAACGCACCTGCCGGCCCGGATAAAGCGCGGCGGGCAGATCGAGTTCCACCACGGATTGATCGGGCAGCGCCAGCGCGATCTGGCCGCCCGTCAACGCGATCGACAACGGCACCACCTTTTCCGCCAGCAGCTCGTCGCCCTGGCGGGAAAAATGCAGCGAGCCGGAAACGCGGATTTCCACAAACAACTGGCCGTCGCTGCCCGGACGGGCGCCCTGGTGCCCCTTTTCCTTGAGGCGCAGGCGGGTGCCGTCGGTGATACCCGCCGGCAGGCGCAGGGTCGTCGTCGTTTTTTCGTTTTGCCAGCCGGCGCCCCGGCAGTCGCGGCAACGGCCGTGGCCGCTCAGGCCGCGCCCGCCGCAGCGCGGGCAGATTTTTTTCAGGCCGGCCAGGCCGGGAAAACGGATTTCGCCGGCGCCGTTGCACAACGGGCAGGCCTCCGGATGGGCGCGACCCGAGCCGTGGCAGGTGGCGCACCGGACCCGACGTTCGTAGACGAGCGGCAAGTGGCCGCCGCGGTAACTGTCGGCGAATTCGATCGTCCGGGTCAGCGTCAGATCCTCGCCGGCCAGGCGCTCCTCCGGCCGCGCGAAAATCGTGCGCAGACCGTCGCTCAGGCGATCGGCGAGCTGCCGGCGCGCCTGCGGCTCTTGCAGGGTCCGGAGGAAAAACCGCAGGGGCGGCGCCAGCAACAGGAGGCGCCAGGCGTCAAAACGCTTGCGGCTGAGCGGATCGGAGAGGACGCGGTAGGCCGCGGTGAGGTTGGCGAACTGGGCCGAATCGACGGGCGTTTGATTGAGGTCGGGGTGCGACTCGCGCACCAATCGCCGATAGGCGGCGCGAATCGCTTCGCGGTCCGCCGTCGGAGAGACGCCCAGCACTCGGTAATGGTCTTGCATCGCCACCGGCTCGTCAAATGAGAAAGGGGCACGGCCGCCGGCCCGTGCCCCCGTTTGGGGTCTATTTGCCGCGGAATCAGGAGAATTCGTCGCCGTCGTCGAATTCTTCGTCGAAGTCGGCGTCGAAGTCCTCGTCTTCCACCGCGGTGCCTTCGTAGCTCGTCGCGTACATCGTTTCCGCCAGTTTGTGGCTGGCGCGGTTGAGTTCCTCGATCGCGGCGCGGATGGCGCGCGAATCGTCGCCCTTCACCGTCTCGCGCAGTTCGTAGATCGCGTTTTCGATCTGGTCGATTTCGCGGTCGGACAACTTGTCGGCGTATTCGCGCAAGCTCTTTTCGGCCGTGTAGATCAGGCCGTCGGCGTTGTTCTTCAATTCGGCCAGTTCGCGGCGGACCCGGTCGGTCTCGCGCGCGTGCTCGGCGTCGCGCACCATGCGGTCGATGTCGGCTTCGGATAGGCCGGAGGCGCCGGAGATCTGGATCTGCTGCTTTTTGCCGGTGCCCAGGTCCTTGGCGCTGACGTGCACGATGCCGTTGGCGTCGATGTCGAAGGTGACTTCGATCTGCGGCACGCCGCGCGGCGCCGGGGGAATGCCCACCAGTTCGAAGCGGCCGAGGGTGCGGTTGTCGCTCGCCATCTCGCGCTCGCCTTGCAGCACATGGATCGTCACCGCCGGCTGGTTGTCGGCCGCGGTGGTGAAGACCTGGCTCTTTTTGGTCGGGATGGTGGTGTTGCGTTCGATGATGCGGGTGAACACGCCGCCCATGGTTTCGACGCCGAGGGACAACGGGGTCACGTCGAGCAGCAGGACGTCCTTCACGTCGCCGCGCAACACGCCGCCCTGAATGGCCGCGCCGACCGCGACGACTTCATCGGGGTTGATGCCGCCGTAAGGCTCCTTGCCGAAGATCTCGCGCACCGCCTGCTGAACGCGCGGCATGCGGGTCATACCGCCGACCAGGATGATGCGGTCGACGTCGGTGGTTTTCATGTCGGCGTCGAGCATGGCCTTTTGGCAGGGGCCTTCGAGGCGTTGAATCAGGTCGTCGACCAGCTCTTCCATCTTTTCGCGGGCCAGGCGCATGTTGAGGTGCTTCGGGCCGCTGGCGTCCGCGGTGATGAAGGGCAGGTTGATGTCGGTTTCGTAGGCGGAAGACAGCTCGTGCTTCGCTTTTTCGGAGGCTTCCTTCAGACGCTGCATGGCCATCTTGTCCTTGCTCAGGTCGATGCCGTGCAGGTTTTTGAATTCGGCAACCAGGTGCAGGATGATGCGTTGGTCGAAGTCTTCGCCGCCGAGGAACGTGTCGCCGTTGGTTGATTTGACTTCGAAGACGCCGTCGCCGATTTCCAGGATGGAAATATCGAAGGTGCCGCCGCCGAGGTCGAACACGGCGATTTTTTCGGATTCGCGTTTGTCGAGGCCGTAAGCCAGACTGGCTGCGGTGGGTTCGTTGATGATGCGCAGCACGGTCAGGCCGGCGATCGTGCCCGCGTCCTTGGTGGCCTGGCGTTGCGCGTCGTCGAAGTAGGCCGGCACGGTGATCACCGCTTCGGTCACTTCCTCGCCGAGGTAGTCTTCGGCGATCTGCTTCATTTTTTCCAGGATCATGGCGCTGATCTGAGCCGGTGAATAGGTGTGGCCTTGCACTTCCACCCAGGCGTCGCCGTTTTCCGCCTCGACGATGTTGTACGGCACCATCTTGCGGGCATGCTGGATCTCGGCGCTGACGTACTTGCGGCCGATCAGCCGTTTCACGGCGTACACGGTATTCCGCGGATTGGTGATGGCTTGCCGTTTGGCCACCTGGCCCACCGGACGTTCGCCATTGTCGGTGAACGCGACCATCGACGGGGTCGTTCGCGAACCCTCGGAATTGGCGATGACGATCGGTTCGCCACCCTCGATGAGAGCTACGCAGCTATTGGTGGTCCCCAAGTCGATCCCAATCACCTTGCTCATCTTGTCTTCCTCCTCAACGACAAACGCTTTCCTCACCGGATAAGGAACCGATTATGTACCCTGGCTTCCATCCCCCGATTCGGAGGCTTCGGACAATTTGGTTTCGCCAGTCGGTGCGGCTGGCGCGGCCGGCACGGCCGGCTTCTCTGTCTTCGCGTTCTGGTTGTTCTGGCGCATGCTGACCACCACGCGCGTCGGGCGGATCAGCCGATCGAACAACATGTAACCCTTTTGATACTCGGCGATCACGATGTTCGGCGGCATTTCCGCCGTTTCCACGGTCGTGATCGCTTCGTGATAGTTCGGATCGAACACATGCCCCATGGCATCGATCGCTTGCATTCCGGCGCTCATCAGAGCATCCATCAGTTGCTTGTGAACCAAGCGTACGCCCTGAATCATGGCGGAATTCTTATCGACCGTGTCGGCGTGTTCGATGGCGCGCTCCAGATTATCGAGAATGGGAAGAATTTTCAATATTAATGCTTCATTGCTAAAGCGTTTTGTAATTTCAGCTTCTTTGGTCAACCGCTGGCGGAATTTTTCGAACTCGTTTTGCAGTTTGGACAGCCGGTCCATCAATACCTGGATCTGATCTTCTTTTTCTTTCAGGAGGCTTTCATCGATTTTGGCCTTGTTGCCTTGCAGATCGTCGAAGAGGACCGATTTGAAAAACTCCGCCTCTTTCTCGAGGTTGTATTCTTCTTCCAACAGGTTCGAGAGCAGTTGCAGATCGGATTCCAATTCGGCATCGGGCTGGCTTGCCGGACGGGCCGTCGACGCCGCGGCTTTCCGATCTTCGTTTGAATCCAGCAATTGCATGATATCGCTAAGCTGTTTAGCGGCGGCTTCGTTTTTTATCGTGGGTTTTGCTTTGGACGGCGGAGTTGCGGTTTCGGCCGGGGCTGACCGAACTTCAGCCTGGATTTTTTCGACCGCCTTTAAGGCCTCTTCAAATACCGATTCCGGGATGTTGGCCTTAAAAGGGCTGGTCTCTTTTTCGTCCGGTTTCAAAACGCACATACTCCAACGCCAAGGTACGGTTTAAGCGATTACCCTTAAGCGTTCGATAATAAGAGGTGTCAATCTCCCCAATCTTGTTCCTCACATATAGGACAAGGATTGAAATATTGTCAAGGCGTCAGACGATAACATTTTCCGTTTCCTGGTCGTTCGCGGAGCGCCCCGATCACAACATTGCAATCCGTCCTTTTCCCGTTCGATCCTTAAGGCTTTTTATTCAGGAGGGGCTAAACTTTCCGATCTGATTTCTTATCGGTAGGCCGATCGCGTCCCGCCGTCGCCCCAATCCCCTGCGAATCCCACTTGCCGGATGATTATAATTTTCCGCGTACTCCGGCGCAACAAAAAATTTTGTTTTTTTCAAGCTTTTTATCCGCCGGGCGCGCTTTGTCAGAAAATGTACCGCATGTTCAAGTACAAAATCAGATATTCTTCGGTTACATCCTCTGATTTGGTCTCTTCACGCAGGAAGGTCGCCCCCAGATCCAGATTTCTTCTCCCGGTGTATAAAATGCCGCCGCCCAAGGTCATATCGTCGTAGGTCGTATCGTCGTCCTTGGTTTGCGAATAATCGAATTCGGCTTTTAATCCCATGTGCAACCGGGAAATCGGGTTGAAGTCGAAGGTGCCGGTCACTCCGGCCATGATCGAAGTCGGCGGATCGCCGGCATCCATCTCGAATTCGTCGGGGGCGCTGATGTGTTCCTGAATGCCGTAATCGTAGCGCAGGCCGGCCTGCAGTCCGAACGTGGGGTGCAGGGTCTGGGCAATCAGCAGGGAAGGCCGGATCGACAAGGTGTCTTGGGTGACGGTGGCGTCCTTCAAGTTGATTTTGGACAGATCGCGGATATCGTCTTCATCGGGAAGCTGCTGGGTCTTTTCGATTTTTTCCAGCATCTCGAGCATGTTGTTGAGCATTTGCACCATCAGAATGGCCGGCGAGCTTTGAACACCTTGATCGTAAATCACATCGGAAGCCAGGGCGACGCACGTTCCCCAACTTTCGCTTTGCACCAGCGAAACCTTGGGAGTGAAAAACGCGGAGTATTGTCCCTGGCCGCCGTAAACGACCGCCGTGGTTTCATCGGCGCCGGCCAAAGCCCGGCCGATCAATTGCGCTTCAAAGCTGAACCGATTGAAAAAGGCGAATTCAAGGTCCATTACTTCCGCCAGGCCGCCGGCGTGGAACGTGTCCTCCTGCACCACGAGGAAATCCTGCACGTCCTTGAATTTGGTCGTCACGTAGGCGTAGCCCAGATTGACGCCGACATTGGTCGTCGGGATCGCCAGCGGAAAGTTCAGCGAACGGAAAAACATGTGCCCCTTCAGGGTGCGGTCGTCCAGGTCGGGGGCGGTCGCCGTCGGTTCCGCGGCGTCGGTTTTTTTCTTTTTCGCGGCCCAGGCATCGGCCGCCTGAACGCATAAAACGATCGTCAGCAGAAAAATGAAATAACGCTTCATCACCTGCATGGGGATCTCCTCCATTAATTAACAATAACGAATGGACTGAATGCCTGACGAGTATGCCGATCCGCGATGAAAAATGCAAAACTTTTTCGATGATCCCACGGTGACGATCCCCTCCGGGTCGGCGGGCCATTAGCGCGAGGAAGGAAAAGGCCGGCCGGCGATTTTTTTCGGCGTAATCGCCTTTCGATGAAACCATTCCGGCGATCTCGTGTCGATAACAACGGGGACAGCGGCTTTTTTTTGATTCAGGGTCGCTGGCCAGGATTTGTTGAAAATGAATGAGGAATTCACCGGAGGGTTCCTAAGGGGACGAATGTAAAGGGAGAAAATCGGGAAAATCGCGATGTCGATTTGATGAAATTATTCAACAATTGAGCTTAAATAATTCAAATGAAATATTGATTTGAATTTCAATAATATCAAAATAAATTATTATCCAAAAAATGAGGGCAATAAAGTAAAAAATATTGACAGGTAATCAGTTCGGCGGTAAAAGCGCGACCGTTGTTTGAATGAATGCGCGGCATCTCGCTTGACAATCAAATCCGGCAAAAGAATTCAAAAAATTTTAACCTATTTTTGAATTCGTTCATCTAACCGGCGTCACAAATTCGTCCAAGCAAGGACGATTGACCTTTGACGTGTTTGGGGGCGCCTACTTCGTAAAGAAGGGCGCACTGAGAAAAGGTAATGGATCATCAACAAAGGAGACTCGAGATGAAGAAGATGGTTGCTGCCCTGGTTATCGTGTGCTTCCTGGGTGTTGCGATTGCCGCTTTCGCCGCTGACGCCGCCAAACCGGCGCCGACCTCGTTCGACAAAGAGCAGGCCGTGGGCACCAAGGCCACCTGCATCGTCGACGGCAAAGAGATCACCGTCGCCGCCACCACCCTGAAGTCCGTCCACAACGGCAAAGTTTACTATTTCGACAGCGCCGCCTGCAAAACCGCTTTCGATGCGGCTCCGGCGAAGTTCGTGAAATAGTACGAAGCTGAGCTGAAAAAACCGGCGGCGATCAGCCGTCGGTTTTTTTTTGCCGAAAATCGGGATCAGACGGTCAGCGGCCGGCCACGCGGGTGGGAATGCAACGGTCGATGCAATTGCTTTTCCAGTTCGGCGATGAAGGCCGCGTCGCCGCAGGGACGGCCGGAACGGGTATTGGCGCGGATTTCATTCAACCATCGCGGATCGTCCGCGTCCTTTAAAAAGGCCTGCCAATCGGCGGGAGCGGTCGGCAGTTCCTCGATCGTGAAAACCGGCGCACCGTCCAAGCCGCCGACGTGCGAACGGGCGCTGGACCATTCGTAATCCGCGGCCGTTTGCGTCAGTCCCAGGCGCACGGGATTGCGTTCGACGTAGCGGATCGCCGCCGGCAACAGTTTTTTTCGCAGACGCAGGAAGCGAATCGTCCTTGCCACAAATGGCCGGTCTCTCCCAAACGGTGATTGAAATATTGCGTGTAGCGCATGTGCGCCTGGTTGAAGATCAACGACAGCGAGTCTTCCATCTCGGGGACGATCACGAAATGGACGTGGTTGTCCAGCAGGCAATAAGCCAGCACCCGCGCGCCGTAAAAATCGACCTCGTGCGCCAGGATTTCGAGGTAATGCCGGCGATCGTCGTCGGTCAGAAAAACCTTTTGATGATAGTTGCCCCGCTGTTCCACGTGGTGCGGCAAACCGGGGATGACGACTCGGGCGATCCTGGACATGGCGCGAGATCATAGGAGCGAGGCGGCGCGGGGTCAAGAAAAATGGCCTGGACCGGCGAATTTTGGGCGGTTTTCAGGAAGGCCGGGGCGCGGCCGACCCGCGACGGCTGGAATCACGAGATACTTTTTTTCCTAGGCAAATTCACTTATTCTCGCCGAGAGGTTGATTCTTTGCTTTGGCTTCGGGTGCGCGCCGGAGGAGGTTGCTGAAACGCCGTGCGGATTCTGCTCGTCAATCCGCCGCCCTTTCATCGGGCGGTAACTTCCAGTCAGCGGATCATGGCGGAAAGCGCCCAATATCCACCGTTGGGTCTGTTATACCTGGCCGCCAGCGTTCGCCGACAGGACCCGACCGCCGAAATCCGGCTGCTCGATGCCTACGATTTTCGAAATTCGGTGGACGAGATCAAGCCGGTAATTCGTGAATTTCGCCCGGATATTCTCGGCCTGACCGCCAATACCTGGTTGTGGGGCGATTGTTTGGCCCTGGCGCAATGCGCCAAGCAAGCAATGCCGAAATTGCAGGTGACGATGGGCGGTTATCACCTTTCCATCTATCCCGGGGAATCGATCATGTCCCCGGCGGTGGATTCCATCGTCATCGGCGAAGGCGAGGATGTATTCCCGGAAATGATCGCGCGTCTGACGGCCGGTCATTCGCTGGAAGGATTGGCCGGCGTATGGTTCAAGCGTCAAGGGCAGGTGGTTCGCAATCCACCGGCCGGCCGGATCGAGGATTTGGACCGGTTGGCCTTTCCGGAGCGGGAATTGCTGCCGAACCGGCGCCGCTACACGTTCAGCACCGATCCGGAAGTGCGGACGACGACGATGCTTTCGAGCCGGGGTTGCCCGTATCAATGCCTGTTCTGCAATTCCTTCGGCCGGTATATCATGCGTTCGCCCGAAAACGTGGTCGCGGAAATGGCGGTTTGCCGGGCGCAAGGATTTGAATCGATCAATTTCGTCGATGACGGCTTCAATATCGATCTGGCGCGGACGAAACGTTTGTGCGATCGAATTGAAGAAGCCTCTCTGGGTTTGACCTGGAGTTTTCGCGGCCGGGTGGACGGAATGGACGAGGAACTGGCGGCAAAACTTGCGCGGGCGGGTTGCCGGCGCGTCAATTTCGGGATGGAATCCGGTTCGGACCGTATACTTGGATTGATCGGCAAACGAGCCAGCGTCGCGGAGGGTCGACGGGCCGTCCGAATCGTCAAGCAAGCGGGATTGAGCCCGGTCGGGTATTTCATCGTCGGCTTTCCGGGCGAAACCGAAGCGGAATTTCAAGCGACCGTCCGTCTGGCCCGCGAGTCGCCGTTCGATTACGTTCAGTTCAACACCCTGATGATCTTTCCGAAAACGCGATTGAACGACCTGGCCGTCGAACAAGGAGTGCTGGCCGCCGATTATTTCGACCGCTACCTGAAAAACCCGGCCGGCCGCCTGATGATTCCGCTCTGGACGGCGGACCGGCCGCGCGCCGCACTGATTCGAATGATGCGCCGAGCTTATCGCAGTTTTTATCTGCGCCCTTCGTATGTGTGGGCCCGTCTTCGCGAGGTTCGATCCTGGCGCGAATTGCGAAAAAAAGCCCGGATGGCGATCTATGCTTTTACCGGAGCCTGATGAAAAGCGAAACGACCAGCGAGCGTGAAAATTTTGACCGGGCACAACGGGTGAGATCTCGATTCGAACCTGGCGGCGCGGTGGCGGTCGGTTTGCTTTCGCTGGTGTTTTTCATCGTCGGTGCCGTTCTGCTTTGGGCGAAATGGCGGAACCAGGCGGACGGCCTGCTCGATTTCGCGAAAATGGCCCGCAATTACGAAATGCTTCTGCAAGGCTTTCCTTATCAGTACCGGGCACTTTATTACGGCTATTTTTACGCCGGGTTTTTGGTTTTGATTTTGCCGCTCTATGCGCTCTGCCGTTCGGTGACGACGATTTTCGCGGTTCATTTATTGGCCTTCACCGCCGCCGTACCGCTGCTTTATCTGCTGGCGCGGCGGCGCCTCCCCGGGGTGGCTCTGCCGTTGGCGATCGCCGCGATGTATGTGTTAAGCCCAACGGTCGATTTGTTGACGATCGGAGTGTTGCGCTTCGAGGCAATGTGGTCGTTGGTTTACCTGCTGACGGTCTATTGCCTGTGGACCGGCCGCTGGCGGGCGGCGCTCTGGTTGACGACGCTCGGCTGTTTTTTGCGCCTGGACGGAATGCCGGCATTTTTCATTCTGGGATTGCTTTGGCGGCGGGAAAATCGTGTCATCGGCCGGTCGATGATCCGCCGGTCGATTTTCGTCGCGGTTCTGATGATCGCGGCAATGGTGGTGTTTCGCCTGGTGAGCGGCATCGCGCCCGAACTCGGGCAATCGCATCTGGGCGACGACGGTTTGAGCGGCCTGCTCAAATCGCTTGGGTCGGCGGCCGGCTATCGGCACGGCCTGCTTCTGCTGCAACTGCTGCTGTTGCCGTTATTGGCGCCCCGTTGGCTTTGGCCGGCCGCGGCGAGCGCGCTTTACATCTTGGCGAGCGCCGGAACATTTTACAAGTTACCGCTGGTCCATACCTTGCTCGTGACCGATAGCTGGTACACGCCAGCGCTTCATACCCACGATACGATTCTCCTGCCGGTCTTGTTCGTCGCGGCGATTGAAGGATTGCGCAATGGGCTGGCCTGGCTCGAACGGCGGCGCGGCGCCCGTCGCTGGGACGCGCCGGCGCTGGCCGGGATTTTGGCGGTGCTGGCTCTTGCCGGGCACTGGTTCGGCACGCCGACCAATCTGGGCCCGGTTCCGCTGACGCCGGCGTTCAATCTGGATTATTACCGTCAGACGCCGCATAGCCGGGCGGCCTGGCAAGCCTTGGCTTTGGCGCCACGGGATCGGCCGGGTTTGATGCAATTCAATTTCGCCGAACGCGCCTGGGATTACCCGCTGATCGAGGAGATTTATCCGAACACGGTCGTTTGGGACAAGTACGAGTATGCGCTGATCGATCTGTACGCCTACAGCGTCAATATGGAGAAGGACGAGCTGCTCATGAAGGTCGACGAACTGCTCGCACGCGGCGATTTTCAGGTCGAGCGGTTCGCCGATGGGATCGTGTTTTTCCGCCGGGGACAGCCCGACGCGAAAAACGAGGAGTTGCGGGCGTTCCTGGCGGCCGACCGCGAACGGTTGCGCCAAAACCTGCCGTCGCCCTATCGGGACGGCCCGCGCGAGCGTCAACGGGCGCTGGATCTGACTTTTTCGGCCGCCATGCTGCCGTAGCGGGCCGGCGACCGATCGAATAATACGGGAGGAATCGTTGGCGGTTTTGCAAGCGCGCGATCCGCGGGTGTTGCTGGTCGTGCCGCGCTACGCGGACCGGATCAGCAACGTCGCGCAGACAACCGTCGGACCGCCCTTGGGCCTGGCCTATCTGGCGGCCGCGCTGCGGCAACGCGGGATTCGCGTCGAAATCCTAGACGCCAACGCCGAGGGGTTGTCCGATGCCGCGACAGTGGCCCGCGCCATTGCCGCGCGGCCTGATGTGATCGGTTTGACGGCCGTCACGCCGACCGCCGATCAATGCGGACGGTTGGCCGCCGAATGGAAACGCCGGCTTCCCTCCGCTTACATTGTGATGGGCGGCATTCACCCGACGGTCGAGCCGGAAAAAACGCTGGCGCGCCTGCCGGCGATCGACCTGCTGGTGCGTGGCGAGGCCGATGTGCGCTTCGCCGATCTGCTGATCGGATTGCGCGACGGCAAGGCGCCGGCCGATTTTCCCGGTTTGGCCTGGCGGGAAGAGGGCGGATCAATCCGGGTCGCGGCGATCCCGCCGGAGCTGGCCGATCTGGATGCGCTGCCGTTTCCGGCGCGCGAGCTGTTGCCGATGGACCGTTACCAGGGGCCGGACGGGGCGCGTTTCACCACGATGATCGGGGCGCGCGGCTGTCCCGGCCGGTGCATCTATTGCAGCGTCAACCAGGCGTTCGGCGGCCGCCTGCGCCTCCGCCGGCCCGATGGAATCGTCGCCGAAATGCGCGAATGCCGCGAGCGATTCGACACGCGGTTGTTCGGTTTCATCGACGACACCTTCACGACCGATCGCGATTGGGTGCGGCAACTTTGCGAGCGGATGGCGGCGGCGGGCTTGCCGGAGCAGGCCCGGTGGTTTTGCCTGACGCGGGTCGATCGCGTGGACCGGGACCTGTTGGCCGCCATGAAAAGGGCGGGCTGTTTCAAGGTGGAACTGGGCATCGAGTCGGGCGATCAGGCCGTGCTCGATTACCTCGGCAAAGGGGTGTCGCCGACGCAAATTCGCGATTCGTTCCGCTGGGCCCGGCAGGCCGGTTTGCAGACGCTGGCCTTCGTGATGCTCTTTTCACCCGCCGAAACGCCCGCGACCCTGGCGGCGACCAAACGAATGATTTTCCAGGCCGACCCGGATCTGTTGCAGGCTTCGTTCTGCACGCCGTACCCCGGTACGCAACTGGCCCGGGATTGCGAACGACGCGGCATCGCGATCAGCGACGATTGGAGCCGCTTCGTTTTCTTGACCGGGCCGGTGATTGAGCATCCGCTGTTTGGCCGGGAAGAAATGATCGCCTGGCAAAAAAAATTACTGCGCGCCTTTTACCTCCGGCCGCGAACCATTTGGCGCCTCGCCGCCGCCGCGTTGCAATCCGGCGAATGGCGCGGCCTGTTCCGCGCGGCCCGGCAGGCGCTGCGCCGGCTCGGACGTAATTGAACCATGTTGGAATTCTTCCGCCGTTTGTTCGCCAATCGCCCCGCGATGCTGTCGCTTTCGCTGGCGATCACCGCGTTGTCGTTGTGGCTGGTTTTCGGCGCGGTCCGCTGGTCGGCGCTGGCCGATGCGCTGCGCGGGTTGTCGTGGTGGCCGTTCGCCTTCAGTCTGGCGGGATTGGCGGCCGGTACGCTGCTGCGCGCGGGGCGACTTAGGGTGCTGCTCCGGCGACGCGGCGTGACTTTTGTCATGGCGCTGGAAACCGTGCTGATCGGCTATCTGTTCACCACGCTGCTGCCGTTGCGGACCGGCGAATTGTTGCGGATCGCCTATCTGGGCCAACGTTCCGGCGCTCCGAACGCGACCGTACTGGCGGCGGTCGGCGTGGAGCGCGTGGCGGACCTGATCGCGTTGGCGCTGCTGGCGGCGGTTTTTCTTTCGGGATGGGCTGGGCGGCAGATCGCCGGTCTGCCGGTCGATCCATGGCTGCTGGCGGCGCTGGCCGGCACCGGGATCTTCGCGGCGCTGCTGGCCGGCCGGCTGGCGCGGCGGCGTTTCGCCGGCGGTTTGGCGCCGGCGGCGGGGCGCGGCGCGCGGTTGCGGCAACATTTTTTTCAGGGTATCGAAGCGCTCGGTTCGGGTCGCGAGGCCGGCCTGCTGATCGGGCTGAGCCTGGCCCTGTGGCTGCTCGTGTCGTTTTCGATGAAGATCGCTTTTCTCGCGGCCGGGCAAAACATCCCCTATGCCGCGGCGGTGGTGATCATGCTCGGGACGTGCTTCGCCATCGCGCTGCCGTCGTCGCCGGGCTTCATCGGCACGTATCATCTGGGTTTTGTCGCCGGCGCGCGGCTGGCCGGCATTCCGCCGGAGGTTTCCCTGCCGGTGGCGATCGTTTTTCATCTGGTGATTCAGGTGCCGTTTCTGCCGTTGGGCGGGATAATTCTTTTTTGCCAGCGGCGTAAGCTGCTGGCCGAGGCGACGGATGGTTGAAACCAGCATCATCGTTCCCTGCCACAACGAAGCCGGAGCCGTTCGCGAGGTGCTGGCGGGAATCCGCCGCGCGGTTCCGGCGGCCGAGATCCTGGTGGTGGATGACGGTTCCGACGACGGCACCGCCGACCGGGCGGCCGAAATCGACGGCGTGCGCGTGATCCGGCTGTCGCCCAATCGCGGCAAGGGTCTGGCGTTGCAGGCCGGCATGACCGCCGCCGCGGGCCGGACGTTCGTTTTCATCGACGGCGACGGCCAGGACGACCCGGCGGATTTGCCGCGTTTGCTGCGGGAGATTGAGGCCGGGAGCCGATTCGTCAACGGCAGTAAATTCATCGGGACGATCGAACGCGGCGCGATTTCCCGGCCGAATTTCTGGGGTAATCGCTTCATGAGCGGGCTGATTCGCCTGCTGTTCGGCGGCGCGGTGACCGATTCGCAGTCCGGATTTCGCGCGCTCCGGCGCGATCTCGCACAGAGCTTTCGGCTGCGGTCGGTGCAGTACGAAATCGAAACCGAAATGTTGTGTCAGGCGTTGAAGCAAGGGGTGCGGGTGACGGAAATCCCGGTGACGCGCAAGGCGCGCGCGGCCGGCGCGACCGGTTTTCGTCGCATCCGCAACGGCCTGCGGATTCTGTGGACCATCCTACGCGAACGCCTGATACGGTGAACCATGCTGCACGTCGCCCTGATCAACGGTCCTTTGCCCGACGGCGCGCTGTTCATGCGCGAAGGCCGCTGCACCCAGCGGTCCTCGATCTGGGCCACCCAATGGCCGCCGATTTCCCTGGCTTACCTGGCGGCGGTCGTCCGCGACGCGGGCGCGCGGCCGTTCGTTTTCGATTGCCCCCCGGCCGGTCTCACGTTGTCGGGCCTCGCGGCGGCGTTGCGCGCGCTGGCCGTCGATTGGTGTTTGCTGGCCGTTTCCACGCCAACCGCGCGGGACGATTTGCGGCTGGCCGGCGAAATCAAACGCCGCTTGCCGGCGGTGAAAATCGGCGCGTTCGGCGTCCATCCGACCGTGCTCGATCGCGAAATCCTGGACGCGGCCCCGGCGGTGGATTGCATTGTGCGCGGCGAGCCCGAGGAAACGGTGCGGGAATTGCTGGCGCGCGAGCCGGCGGAAGTCGCGGGCGTCACCTGGCGCGACGGCGCGATGGCGCGGCACAATCCGGACCGGCCGGCGATCGCCAACCTCGATCGTTTGCCCTGGCCGGCGTGGGACGCGCTCGACACGGGCCTCTACCGCCTGCCGTTCAGCCGGCGCCGATTCCTGTGCGCGGGGCCGTCGCGCGGCTGCGCCTTCGGTTGTTCGTTCTGCACGGCCGGGGCGTATTACGGGCGGCGCGTCCGCTTCCGGAGCCCGGTGTCGCTGGCGGCCGAAATCGTTCGCGACCGGCGCGAGTTCGGCGTGGACGATTTTTTCATGTGGGCCGAAACCTTCACGCTGAATCGCGCTTTCGTCCTCGAGTTGTGCCGGCGGCTGCGCCACGACGCGCCCGGCATCCGCTGGACTTGCAACAGCCGCGTCGATTCGGCGGACGAGGCGCTGTTTCGGGAAATGCGCGCGGCCGGCTGTTGGATGGTCAGCTTCGGCATCGAATCGACCGACGAAAACGTCCTGGCGGCGATGGGCAAGAAAATCGCCCCGATCGATATTGAAAACGCACTGGAGGCGGCGCGCCGGGCCGGTCTGAAAACGGTCGGGCATTTCATCCTGGGCCTGCCGGGCGATTCGCCGCGCACGATCGCGCAAACGAGCGCGGATGCGCGCCGCTTCGATCTCGACTTCGCGCAGTTCTATGCCGCCGCGCCGTTCGTCGGTTCGCCGCTTTACGCGACTGCCAGCCGAAGCGGGATGGTGTCGGCGGAGGATTTCCCAGCCGTCGGCCAGCACCGGGCGACGCTGCGCCTGCCGGGCCTGCCGCCGGCCGAGGTGGATCGGGCGCTGCGCCGGGCGGTCTGGGATTTTTACGGACGGCCGCGCCAAATCGTTCGGGTGTTGCGTACGGTCGGGTGGGGCGTCGGCCGGCAGATCGCTCACGAAATCGGCAAGCGCTTGCGGTTCGGCGTTTGATCGTTACGGCTTGTATTGCTGAAAAATACCTTGGTAGACGCTTTCCTCGACCGGCGCGAAACCGGTGATTTCCATCAACTGGCAGATCGGCAGCCCCGCCGGGTTCTGGCAGAAGTTGGTCGTCCCTTTTTGCAGCGCCGCCCAATCCGCCGCCGTGGCGTTGTTGCCGACCGCCACGATGCCGGTGTTGGGGATGGCCGGCGAGGTATAGAGCGTCGCGAGTTGCGCGGCGAAGGGCAGCACGCCCAGGCTCTTGTATTCCTTCGAATCCACGAGCACCGCGCCGACCTCGCCGTTGTTCAACTTGCGCAGCGCCGCGAGGCCCGACATCGTCTGCACGGTGACGTCCTTGCCGAACTTGAGCTGCTTGCCCAGCACGACCCGTTCGACGTACTCCGGCTCGGCCAGGTGGGCGCCGACGAGCGTCTTGCCCTTCAGGTCGGCCAGCGACGCGGCGGTTCCCTTTTTCACGATGACGTAATACTGGATCTGCGCGCCTTCGTTGAGCACGATCTTGTTCAGCGGGCGCAACTTTAGTTCGTCTCGGTATTTCAGGTAAAAGCCGGGCGTGAGCAGGGCGAAGCCGGGCTTGGACTTCTTGAGGTAGTTGTAGCCGGATTCGGTCGTGTTGCAGTACTGCGCGTTGGCCGATTCGACCGGCCAGCCGGCGACGGCGGCGATCTGCTTGATCAGCTTGCCGACCTGCGATTGCGCGGTGGCGTCGGCGGTCGGGCCGCCGGGGCGAATGACAGCCAGGTCGTGCGGTCCGGCCCAAACGACGCCGGCGAAAATCAGCAAAAACAGTGCGGCAAAAAGCCCGGTGCGAAACGAACGATTCATCGATTTACCTCTCGGCGGAATGCGTTTTTTCTCGGGCGCTCATGTTCGTCTTTCGCCGGGCGCGGGTCAAGTCGCCGGGTGCGAAACAGCGGCTACCGGAGGCGCGCGGCCAGCTTGTCGGCCTGTTTTCGCCAGACCTCGCCCGGCGTGCCCCAATCTTCCTTGGCCAGCAAGTCCCGCGCTTTTTGCAGGGGCGCCGCGGCGTCGGCCGGGCGGTCCAGCGCCAGGTAACCCTCGGCCAGGTAGAGGCAATTGGCCGGGAACGAGGGAAAGAGGCCGGCGGCGCGGGTGAGGTGTTCGAGGCCGGTCTCGGGGTCGCCGACGCCCGTCGGCCACGCCGGCGCGCGGATCAACAGCATGCCCAGGGCGCGCAGCGGGGCGCCCTGCTCGAACGAGACGTCCAGTTCGATGGCCCGCGACAGGTGATCGTACACGGTCTTCAGATCACTCAGCTTGGGCACCAGAGCGAGCTCCATCTGCATGCCCAGCAAGGCGCCGGCGATGAAGTGATACTCGGCGGGTTTGTCGTTCTTCGCGAGGGCGGCGAGGGCGTAGCGGTAACCGGTTTCGGCGAGTTGCCGCCGGTCCAGGGAATCGCCGCCGAATTCCTCGAGCCAAAGGACGGCGCGGGCGGCGAGGAAATTCGCCCGCTCACTGTCCGGTTCGAGGCGCCGTAATTTTTCGGCGGCGGCCAGCGACCGGGCGATCGCCTCCGGCGGGCCGTTGAATTGATAGGCCTGCTCCGCGATCAGCAACAGGGAAGCGGCGTCGTCCGGCAACGCCGCGGGCGGCGCGGCCGTCGGATGCGTAACCGGCGCGCAGGCCAGAAACCACAGCAACGACAGGGTTGCCGAGGCGATGAGGCAAATGCGGGTAAGGCGGTACATGGTGGTTCCTCTTATTCGTCAGACCGGCGCGCCAGAAACGGGCCGGCGATCAGGTAGTCGAGTTTCGCCGCCCGGAACGCGCGGCAGGCGTCCGCGGCCGAGCAGACGATCGGTTCCTCATGCAGGTTGAAGCTGGTGTTGAGCAGGCACGGGATGCCGGTCAGCCGATGGAATTCCTCGAGGAGGCGGTACATCGGCGGGTTGTCGTCGCGGTCGATGATCTGCGGCCGCACCGTGCCGTCGACGTGCACGACGCCGGGGCAGTTCTGCTTCAACCAATCGGTCGCGTAAAAACTGATGGTCATGAACCGACCGGGTTCGCGGGCGGCCGCGGCGTTAAGGAAGCATTGCGCGGCATGGGATGCCATGACCAGCGGGGCGAACGGCATGTACCAGGCGCGGTGCAGTTGGGCGTTGAGCCGAGCCTGCAAAGCGGGATCGCGCGGATCGTACAGCACGCTGCGGTTGCCGAGCGCCCGGGGGCCGTATTCGGTCGGCCCGGCGAAACGAGCCACCACCTGGCCGGCCGCCAGCAACCGCGCCGCCTCGGCCGCCGGATCGGCGGGCCGGGTGTAAGGCAACCCGGCGGCGCGCAAGGCGGCTTCGATTTCGGCTTCGTGCGGCTCGGGACCGAGAAAGACGTCCGGCAGCCGGAAGGGCAGGCGTGGTTTTTGCGCCGCCAGATAAGCCAGCGCCGCGCCCAGGGCGATTCCCTGATCGCTCATCGCCGGGTGGATCCACACCGAATCGATTTCCGGAAGTTCGCGGATGCGCTGATTGACGCGCACGTTGCCGAAACAGCCGCCGGCCAGGACGACGTCGCGCCGGCCGGTGTCGCGCGCCGCCGTTTGCACGAACGCAACGACGGCATCCTCGAAAACGGCTTGCGCGGCGGCGGCGAGTTCGGGCGGCGCGAAGCGGGTGAGGTCCGCGAAGGGCGGGCGCCGGGCGGAACGCCGCCAGCCGAAGGTGCGGCTGAAGTCGCGGCCGTCCGGAGAGACGCCGAAGAGCTTTTGCAGCGGCTCGCGGGCCGGCGCGGGATCGCCGTGCGCCGCCAGGCCGGTCAGCTTGCCCGCCAGCAGCGGGTGGATGCCGGCAAGCTGGGCGATCTCGCCGTAAAACTGTCCCGGCGAATCGAGCGCCGAGACGCTACGGACCGGGCGAATGACCGGTCCTTCGCAATCGAAGACCCGGGCCGCGCAGCCGTCGCCGTAGTTGTCGATCGACACCGCGCACGCCGCGGTTTTGCCGGAGGTGTAGTAAGCCGACGCGGCATGGGCAAAATGATGATCGACGATCGCCGCGCGTTTTCCGAAGCGCCGGCGGAGCAGCGCCCGATTGAAACCCTCCAGCCCGCGCGCAAAAAGCGGCGAACGAAAAACCAGGTGGTGGAAAAACAACATCGTCTTGTGCGGCAGGCCGAACAGATCGTGCTCGAACGAGGGAAACAGCGAACCGAGCAGGCGCGGCAAAAAATGGGTGCGGTTGCCGAACACCAGCACCGGCGCCGCGGCCAGTGGCACGCCGGAGGCTTGCTCGATCCAGGCCAGCGACCGCCGGGGGAAACCGCCCTGGAAACGCCGGCGCGTCAGTCGTTCCTCGGCCACCGCGAAAATCCGGCCGTCGGTGTCGATCAGCACCGCGTTGGCGTTGGTATCCTCGTGGAAGGCGAACAGCGGCTGATTCGGCCGCCATTCCGCCGGCAGACGCCAACGGCAGTTTTCGTCACTTTCCCGCGTCAAGCTCGGTCCTTTCCCGGTCGAGAGGATGCCAGCGGCCCGCCAGGTCCGCCGCGCCGCGTTCGCCCGGCGCCAGGACGCCGACCGCGAAGGTCGAACCGCATTCGCGGGCCAGTTCGGCCAGGCGCGCCGCCCGGCCGGGATGCCGCGACAACGGCGGAACGCTCAGCCATTCGCCGCCGGGATGAATCGGCACCGTGACCTTCGTTCCCAGATCGGTCGCCGCCTGCCAGGCGTCCGCCGGGTCCATCACGATCCGCCGCCCGAGAATTTCCGTGCCACCCACGGGCAGCAGGGAAACCAGCGGCTTGCATTGCGCGGCGATGCGCCGAAACACCGGCGAATAACGGGCGTCACCGGCGAACAACAGCGACGACTCGCCCCGCTCGACCAGATAGGCATTTTCGTAGCCGGAATGCTCGACGGCAAACGCGGTGATGCGGTAATCCGATTCGGAAATGCGCTGGCCGTCGCCGAGCGCGACGAACCGTTCGTGCCGGACGCCGGTGAGTTTTTTCGCCAGGGCCGGCGGCCCGACGAGCAGCTTGCATGGTGCGGCCAGACGCGACAAGGCCCGGCGGTCGAAGTGGTCGGGATGCAAGTGGCTGACGAGCACCAGATCCAGCGCCGGCAACTCCGCCGGCGTCAGGCAGGGCCGGACGAACACCGGCAGGCCGCGCATCCGCCGCGCAAACCATGGGTCGGTCAGCAGGGTCAGGCCGTCCCAGCGGATCAATACGGTCGCGGCGCGGAGGTAACGGATTTCGATCATTTGGGTTTGCCGAGCTTCGTTCGTCTCGTCGTTGTTGCCGATGATTTCCGGGTTATCGCTTGCCTGTTTGAACCTCTTTGAGGCACAGTAACACAAATGGAGCCGAGATGACGACCGTCCAACCCGCCGTTTCCCCGCCCGCGGCGATCCGCCGCGTCACGCTGCTTTTTTCCGGCGGCGTCGATTCCACCGCGGCGGCGCTGCGGTTGGCGGAGGCCTACGATTGCGTCGATCTGGTTTCCTACCACAACGGGTACGGCCACTATCATCTGACCCGCACGGCGGCCCGGTTTCGCGAGCTCGGTCGCCTGCTGCCGAACCGATTTTCGCACGAGATGATTTCGGTCCGGGATCTGTTTGAGACCCTGGTGATCGACGGCCTCGAAGCCGATTACGAACGGTATCGCTCGGGGTTCATCTGGTGCCTGGGTTGCAAGATCGCGATGCACGTGCGCACCGTCGCCTACAACCGCGAAAAAGGCATCAACGTCGTGGCCGACGGTTCCTCGGCGGAAACGAGCGAGATGGTCGAGCAGATGCCGGCCAGCGTGGCGCGAATCCGCCGCTTCTACGCCGATCACGGCATCGCTTTCGAAACACCGGTTTACGGGGAGCGCCGCGAATCATCGATCCGCGCCCTTAGCGAGAAAGGCCTGCGCCTGGGCCTACGCGTGGGCGATCGCTTCCTCGGCACGCAACCGAAATGCAAGCCGGGCGAGTTGTATTACCTGCCGTTTTTGCTGCTGGGCTCGGCCATGCGGCATCCCGAGGAAGCAGTGGTGGATTTCATCGACCGCAAACTGGCGCTAGGCGACCGCTGGCTGCGCGATTACCTGCAACGGCGCGGCATCGTGGACGGGGTGACGCCGTGAATCCGAACCCAACCATGGCGCGGCCGATGGGAACGCTGCGGCGCGGCTTCGGCTGGCTGTTCCTCATCGGCTTTCACTCACTGTACCTGGCGTGGTCGGGATTGATGGCACTCGGCTCGCCGCGTTACCGCCGGATCTGGCGTTTTCAACTGCGTTATTTTTTCGACGTGGTGAAGCAGGAATGGCGCGGCGGCTCCGGCGCCGCTCAGTAACCGTAGATCCGATCCCAAACGTCGAAAATCGGGGGCTCGTAATGGCCCCATTCGGCCGCGAGGTCCGGCCACCGCAGCCGCACCGGGTAGTAGAGGCGCGGCAGCGGATTGCCGCGCGTCAGCTTCGCGCGTTGTTCCCGCAGCTCGGCCGGGCATTCGTCGGTGTGAAAGAACATCCATTCGCGCCGCTGCTCGTCGGCCAGGCAGCCGATTTGCGCCGCCTCGATCTTCGCCTTGGGAAAACGCACGTACCAACGCTCGTCCACCGGCGTTTGCATACCGGCCGCCAGCCGCACCAGGCCGGTCAACGCGATCGTCAGCAGCGCCACCGCCAGCCAGTGCCGCCCGGAACGGCGATGCTCGCCCAACCATTCCAGGCCACGCGTCATCAGCACCGCCAGCGGAACGATCGCCAGCGCGCCGAAGGTGGTCTTGGGCTCTTCCCAATTTTCCTGAAACAAAAACAGGCCCAAGGCGAAAAATAGCCAGAGCGCATGAAAAGCCCACCAGCGGCGGTCCCGGCGCCACTGCGCCCACAGGCCCGTCAGGAAAAAAGCGGTCAGCACCGTGCCGAAACAGAGGACGAGCGTCAGCGGCAGCGTCAGGTAGGTCGGAAACGGATAATGGGGTGTCCGCACCAGGTGATCGTAAAACGGCCAGTTGAACAATCCGTTGAGGTCGAAGCGCCAGCCGAAAAAACGATGCGGGAAAACCGGTCGCCAGCCGTCGAAATCCGCGAATTGCGAGGCGTGAATCAGCATCCGGCCGAAAGCGTAGCGGTTCCAGGCCAGATACGGAGCGATGCTGGCCAGCGCGCCCGCGGTAAAGAACGGCAAGCCCCGACGGCTCTCGCGGGTCGCCAGTAGCAACACCAGCAGCGCCGGCGCCAGGACGATCGCCTCGTTGCGGATACCGCCCAGCGCCCCGTAAACCAGGCCGATGATTCCCCAGCGCGGCCGCTCCGCGAGCAGCAGTGCCAGCAGGCCGATGAGAATCGGCACGCTGATGAAATTGGCGTTGAGGCGGTCCATCAGCAGCATGAACGGGTTGACCGCGACGAGCAGCCCGAGCATCACCGCCCACGCCTCGCGGTCGAAAAGCAGGCGGCCCGCCATCACGGAAAGCAAAAAGGCCAGCGCCCCGAACGCCGCGTAAAACAGCCGGAAGCCCAGCATTCCGAAAACCCGGTAGGGCGCCGCGAAGGTGACGCCCGCGCCGATGCGCTGGTCCTTGGAAACGATGTTGTAGGCGGCGCGGTCGATCAAGTCCCGCGGTAGACTGCCGCGCAGATGGTATCCGTAGCGCGGCTGCCCTTGTTCGTCGACGAACACGCCCGGCCGGCCCGCGATGAACGTGGCCGGGGCGACGATGTAGGTGTCCCAGTAGTCGAGTCCCGCGCCGGCGAACTGCAGGAAGTAGAAAATAAAAATCAGCCCGGCGAGCAACGGCACGAGAGCGCGGTTCACGGCTGTCCCCCGTCGCGTTTTTCCAGGCACCAACCCGGCAGCAAAAGCATCGCCAGCGGCAGGCGGCGGAATAGTTCGAGGGCGCCGTCCGTGCCGGCCACGATCGGTTCAGTGTGCCGGTTGAAACTGGTGTTGATCGTCATCGCCGGGTTCATGTGCCGACTGTACGCGGCGAGCAGATCGTGGAGCAATGGGGTCGTCGCCGGCCGGGCGATTTGCAGGCGCATGGTGCCGTCGGCGTGAACCGCGACCGGGAAGCGCGCCGCGATGCCCTCCCGCGCGGTGACGGTCGCCGTCATGTGTTCCAGGGCCAGCCGGCGTGGCGAATCCGTAACCAGCGGCAAATCGGCTTCGCTCGCGACGGGAGCGAACGGCATGATGTCCGGTCGGCCCAGCGCCCGATTCCAACGCGCGGCGATTTCCGGCGAGCGCGCGGAAAACAGGATCGACCGGTTGCCCAGGGCGCGCGGGCCGAATTCGAGCGGACCTTGGACCAACGCCACCGCTGCGCCGGCATGAATCGCCGTCGCGGCGCGGTCGACGGCCGCCGCATCGAGCGGTCGCACCGTCCAGGCCTCGTCGGCCAGCGCCTCGGCGGGCAAGCGCGCCGCTTCCGGTCCGAGAAACGGCGACATCGCCACCGTCGGCAACGCCGGATCGACCACCCAGCCAGCGCCGGCGCAGAGGCCGCCGTCGCCCATGTGAGGAAAGACGAACAAATCCCGCGCGCCGCCGGCGTCGGCGAGGATTTGGTTCAGCCGGACGTTGGCGAACAGCCCGCCCGCCAGGCAAAGCCGATCGGCCCCGGCGCGCGGCAGCCAGAATTCAACCAGACGGGTAAGATTCGCTTCCACGCTTAGTTGCAGACCGGCCGCGATATCGGCGGGCGAATAGCCGGCCAGGGCGCGACGCAGCGCGGTGAACGGGCGAGGCGCATTGAGGTACGGAACGCCGTCGGCGTGCGTCAGCAGACGGTCGAAAACGAGACGTGTCACCCGCGGATCGCCGGTCGCCGCCAGTCCGGCGACCTTGCCTTCCTCGCCCTCGGCGAAACCCAGGAGCGCGGCGGTCAGGCCGTACAGCAAGGCCGGGCTGTGCGGGTAGGGGATGCGCGCCAGGAATTCGAGTCGCCCGTCGCTCCACCGGGCCACGCTGCCCGAAAGTCCGTCGCCGTAAGCGTCCTGCGTCAGCACCAGCGCCGCCGCGAAGCCCGATCCCTTCGCCGCGCTCATGGCATGGGCAAGGTGGTGATCCACCAGCGTCAACGGCGCGGTGAAGCCCAGTCGCCGGAAGCGGCGGCGTAGCACGGCCTCGGCGAGGCGGCGGTCGGCGGCAGCGAGGGCGGACCAGGCGGTGATCCGGTTCTGCACCGCCGATGAAAGGCGGTTGCCGAGGCGATTCATCGGGAGGTTCGGGTCGGTCCGGCGATAACGGGCGTCAAGCAGCCGATGTAGGGCGCGGCCGCTTCGTTCGGCGACGGCGAGAGCGGTCACGTCGGCCGGCTTGGCGCCGATCGATTCCAGGCACCAGTGCAGCGCGGCGTAGGGGAAACCCGGTTGCCGTTTGCGGCCGGTCAGCCGCTCCTCGGAAACCGCCGCCAGCAATTTGCCGTTTTCGAGCAGGCACGCGCCGGCATCGTGACCGTCCCCGATTCCCAGCGTCAGCATCAGGCGGCCGGCTTTTGGTCGCGGCGCGGCCAATAAAGGCCGGGTGCGCCCATGACGATCGTCAACGGAAACAGCAATTCAGGGCGGACGGTGGTTCCCAGGAGCATGGCGCAGGCGAAGGCGGCCGGCGGCAACAGGACGAGGCTGAAGAAAAACGCCCAGACCAGCGTCCAACCCGTGACCGGTTTGCCGGTCACCAGCCGCGCCGGCAGCAAGCCCGGCAACAGGAACAACAGCGGACTGGACAGCAACCACAGGATTTTCACTCGCCGGCTCCCGTCTCCCGAACGAGGGGTATGGTTCATATTGAACGAAGCGTAGCATCCGGACGGAGGGTTTTCAAATATTGATGTGTTGTGGCGGCGACCGGCCCCCGCTATCGCTTGATGGTCCAGTAAAAACAGAATCCCGTCAGGCTGAGGATCAGCACCCAGGAAAACGCCATGAATACGATGCCGCCGGCCGTCATGACTGCGCCTCCTTGCCCCGCCGTTTCCAGGCGATCGCCACCAGGATGATGATGATTCCCCACAGGCCGAAAACCAGGGCGCGGGCGCCCCAGACGTAGGGCAGATCGGTCGGGGCGACGCCCTTCAATCGGAAGGTGTCCCAGAACTGCTGGTAAGTCCAGGTGATGAGCAGAATCAGCAGATAGGCCGGGGTGACGTATTTGATAATGAACCGGTAAAGCCCGGGAAGCTTGATTTTCGCGCTGCGGTTCATCTCCTCCCACCCTCTCTTCATTCCGAAGCCGAACACGAAGAGGAACGTTTCCAGCGTCGCGAAGACGACGAGGAACAGCGTCCCGCCCCAGAAATCCAGTTCGTCGAGGAAGCCGTGGGCGAGAAAGAAAATTACCGGTTGGCTGGCCAGGAAGGCGACCACTCCCAAAACGACGGTCGCTTTACCCCGGCTGAATTTAAACTCGTCTTCCAAAAAGGAAATGGCCGGTTGAATCAGCGATACCGACGAGGTGATTCCAGCCAGAAACAACAGGATGAACCAGAGCGCGGAAAACAACGAACCGCCCGGCAGCTTGTCGAAAATGAGCGGCATCGTGACGAAGCCGATGTTGAAGGTGCCGCTCTTCGCCACCTCCACCGCGCCGACCGCGCCGAAAAAGACGAACGCCGCCGGAATGACGATCGAGCCGCCCAGGAGGACCTCGCAAAACTCGTTGGCCGAGGCCGAGGTCAGGCCGGACAGCGCCACGTCGTCGTCGCGCTTCAGATAGCTGGCGTAAGTCAGGATGACGCCGATGCCGACCGAAAGGGTGAAGAAAATCTGCCCCGCCGCTTCCAACCAGACGCGGGCGTCCAATAGTTTCGAGAAGTCCGGATTCCAGACGAATCCCAGGGCGTTGCCGATCGACAACTCGGGCTTGGTCAAATCCGGTGTGCCCAGCGACAACACCCGCGCGGCGAGGGCGATGCCGACCACCACCAGGATCGGCATGGCGATCTTGCTAAGCGTTTCTATACCGCCTTTGACGCCGCGGTAGATGAAATAGAAATTGACCAGAAAGGTGATCGCGAAAAACACGTAGGCGGTACCGGGGCCCGTGAAGAAAGCGTTATCAGCCAAACCCTGATAGCCGGAGAGAAACGCTTTCATCGAGGCCTGGTCGGTCGCCTGGTAGAGTTTGCCGGTCATCGAGAAAAACGCGTAGCCGAGGGCCCAGGATTCGATGAACATGTAATAGATGAGGATGATGAACGGGCCGAGTACGCCGATCGTGCCGAGGTACTTCGCCAGCCGCGTCCGGCCGATGGCGTGGAAAATGCCCGGTGCCGTGCCGTGGCCGTAGGCGCCGCCGAAGCGGCCCAGCGTCCATTCCACCCACATCAACGGAATGCCCAGTAATAAAAACGCGATGAAATAGGGAATCATGAACGCGCCGCCGCCGTTCAGCGTGGCCTTGGCGGGAAAGCGCAGAAAATTGCCCAGGCCCACGGCGCTGCCCGCCACCGCGAGAATCACGCCGATCTGCGACCCCCAATGCTCTCTCGGTTTGGCCATCCCACACCTCGTGTTTGAAGTGGCGTCGTTTCGGTCCTGTGAAAAACCGGACGAACGGCGACTCAATTCATTGTTGGGCTACATTCGGGATGCACAAAGAATAGCCGGTTGACCAAGGAAGATCAATTTGGAAATCGTGACGGGGTGATGACTGACATTTTTTCTTTACCGGCGGGAAGATGATGACTTCTGCATCGGGAAAAGACAGGGAAGGAACCGCGAATTCACATGACTAAACACGAATAAGAAGAAATTAACAATTTTTAATTTTTGCCCTTCATTCGTGGTGATTGACGACTCTCGATCTGCCACACTTTCAACCGAGAAACGAGGTTGAAGGTGTGGTGAAAAGTTATTCACCAATTCTGTCTTATTCGCGTTCATTCGTGGTTAAAAAAGCACACCCAATCTCTCGCCACGGATAGCCGGCCGCGAAGGCGGCCGGCTACTTGATCCCATCCAGAAAGGCGTTCCAGGCGGGGCGGGGCGAACCGTCGGCGCCTACCGTTTTTTACCGGTATATGGTAAAAGAATAAGCAAGTTCCTTTTTCCAGCAGGCGAGGAAATCCGATGAAACGAAAATATTGGTTACCGCTGATCATTTTGTTGGCGGTCGGGCTGACCGCCGGTGCCGCCTCGGCCGATTACCTGGTCGGGCTGTCGCACGGCACCGACAAGCAACGGCCGGAGTACTCCTTCACCTCGAACGACACGTTCGCGCTGCAAGCGGCGGGCAACGAGTGGGAACCGTTTGCCGTGCTGATTCGCGACGACCAGGGCCTGACCAACGTGAACGTCGAGGTGAGCGAGTTCACCGGTCCGGGCGACCCGATCGACGAAATCGAGCCCTATCGCGCGGCGTATGTTCCGGTGCCGGCCGAACACATCAGCCACGTACCGCCCGATCCGGACATGGCCGGCGATTGGCCGGACGGCCTGATTCCGTTCGTCGATCATTTCACCGGCGAAACGCGGGACGGCGCGCCGTTCGATCTGGCGGCGAATTACACGCAAATGATCTTCGTCGACGTGTTCATCCCCGAAGGCCAGGAGCCCGGCACGTACACGGCCACGGTGACCGTGACGGCCGACGATCGGGCGGATTGGACGGGCACGGTGACGTTGGAGGTCTGGGACTTCACGTTGCCCACCGGCATTTCGCTGGCGAGCAACTACGGGTGGAGCCTCTCGACGGTTTACAACTGGCACCAGGCACACGGCGGCGTGACCGATCGCGCCACCCTCAACACCCGGTACCTGCAGGAATTCGCCCGCCACCGGATGGCGCTCTACGGCTGGAACACCAAGAGCCCGGCCTACACCTGGAACGACACCAACCAAACCTTCGATTGGGATTGGACGGAATTCGATACGGTCGACGGGCCGGTGCTCGACGGCACCTTCTATCGGCCCGGCTACAAATTCACCGGCCTGACCCTGCCGGGCGCGCCGGGCGGTTGCCCGGGAACCGTCGATCCGGTGGTCTGGGAACGCGAATACTGGAAAGGCTGGGCGCAGCATTTCCGCGATCGGGGTTGGAACGACGTGCTGTGGTATTACATGCCCGACGAGCCGCGCCCGGAGATGTATCCGGCGTTGCGGGAGCTGGCGGCGCGCCTGCACGCGGCCGATCCCGATTTGCAGCCGCTGGTGACCGAGCAATTCGAGGAAGATCTGGCCGGCGACGTGGACATCTGGTGTCCCGACGAGCCGTTCTTCAGCGATTCGATGCCGTACCCGCCGTTTCCCGAAGTGTACGAGGAGCGGCGTGCGTTGGGCGAAAAAACCTGGTGGTACAACTGCGTCAGCGCCACGATCCTGCTCGATTTCGCCAGCCACGCGGTCGACGCGGAATCCAGCTACATGCGCATCTGGCCTTGGCTGACCCGCCGGTATCATTTCACCGGCATCCTGTTCTGGCACACGGTGTACGTCATCGGCCAGGGCCACGACCCGTGGGAATCGATGTACGCCTCGCCGTTCTTCCAGGGCGACGGCTCGGTGATCTATCCGGGAACCATCGACCACATCGGCGGCGAAACCGACATCCCGGTCGCCTCGCTGCGCATGAAGTACCTGCGCGAGGGCATGGAGGATTACGAATACTTCCACCTCCTGGACAACCAGGGAGACGCCGAGTGGGTCGACGCGGTGACGCGGACTGTCGGGCCGAAATCCTACGTTTGGGAACATGACTGGAGCACCCTGCTGAACTGGCGCGAACGCGTCGCGCAACGGATTTTGGGAACTTCCGACGACACGCCGCCCGCGCCGCCGACCAACCTGACGGCGGCGGGTGTCGCCAACGGAGTGGAACTGACCTGGACCAAGCCGACCGCGCCCGATCTCGCGGGTTACGAATTCTGGTACGGCCTCTACGAGGGCGACGCCTTCTTCGGCGGATCGATCGACAACGCCGCGGCCACGAGCGCCGTGATCGACGGGCTCATGCCCGGCCGCGAATACCTGCTGTGGGTCAAAGCCTTCGATGAAAGCGGCAACCGCTCCGCCGACAGCGAGGTGGTGACCGCCACGCCCACCGAAGGCGACGACGACGCCGGCAAGCCCGACGATGACGGTGGCGACGACGACGCCGGCGGCGGCGATACCGGTTCGGACGACGACGACCAAGGCAATCGCAACGGCGTGAATGTTGCGGAAAAGAGTGCGGACGATTCCGACTCCGCCTCCGGCTGTGGGGGGTGGTAAGCCATGAAAAACATCATCCTGTTCCTGTTTGCTTTACTGCTCCTGGCGGCGCCGTTGGCTTGCGGCAACGGCGACGATGACGACGACAACGACAACGGCAATCCGGCCGACGACGACGACAACGACAACGACGACCAGACCGACGACGACAACGACGACGACTCCTCGCCGCCGGACGATGACGACGACAACGACGACAATGACGACAACGACGACGACAACGACGATGACGACACGACGCCGCTCTGCGATTGGGACGCCTACAATCCGCCGATGATCGCCGGCAAGGCCGCGCTGGCCGATTACGACCCGGCGACCGGTTTGGCCGCGTTCGAGACCGCGGCGGCGATCTGCCCCGTCGTCGGCGACGCGCAACTGGGGATCCTGCTGGCGAAATTTCAGGCCTACCTGCAGGCGTTGCAGGCGCTGATGGCGGAGTACCCGGAATTCCCGATCATCGACTGGGCGGCGTTTCAGGCTTCGCTGACCGACGATCTGCTGCCGCTCAACGACGAGTTGCGTGACGCGGCGAACGCCGTGATCTTGAATTTCTCCGCCAATCGTTTGTACCTGTCCTCGTTTCCGCTGTTCCTGAACGGCGAAACGGTGGTGGTGGACTGCGGCGGGGAATGGGACTACGCGGATGTGATCAACCTGAGCGCCCTGGTGAATCTGTTCGACGCCGTCGAACGTTTCTTCCTGGCCTTCCATTTGGAAGCCGATTGGACGCTGCTTTCGACCTTGCCGTATCTCTACGACCCGATGGAGATCATCCATTACTATGCGGGGCAACTCCTCCAGATGTTCGCCGACGAGAATTACCCCGATTTCATGACTTTCCAGGACGGCGGCGAAGCGGCGTTCGCCGAATTCGCGACCTCGCTCGGGTTCGCGGCGATCGACGGCCAGACCGGCTTCGACGCGGTCTTGCTGGAAACCGACCCGCAGGAGGATGACATCACCTTTTACGTCGATGATAACGGCAACGGCCAATGGGACGAGAGCGAGAATTACGGGATCCCGTTCTACGGTCCGTTGGCCGACGAGATGAACGACTTTCTGGTCTCGACGCTGATCCTGATGGGCGATCTCGGCCCGGCCCTGCTGGACACGGGCCCGGAGGATCTGCGGCCGCTGGCGCCCGATTGGCTGCCGCTCGGCGATCTCAATTACATTTTGGAGGCGCTCCAAGCCTGGGTGGGCGGCATCACGCTGCCCGACGTGCCGATTCCGGTCGGTCGGTGGTTCTACAATCCGCCCGACGACGGTTTGCGCACTGTGATGATCGCCGTGATTCAGGTGCTCTACGATTACACGGCCCCCAAAGAAGACGGGCAATAGCTTTTCAATTCGCAATGAATGAAACAGCGGCCGCGAGATTCGTCGCGGCCGCTGTCGTTTCTGCACGCCGGACCGGTGTCTCCCCAATTCCGCACCCGGATATTACTTGTCGTTTTCTTGACGGGAATGTTATGATCGCCAAGGGGGGATGATGGGCCTATATCAAGAAAACAATGACCGATTTTTCCGAGACCTCGGATTGAATATCAAAATATCTCTTGTTGGAATCGGCGGGGTGTTGATCGAGGCGCTGGCGTTGGTCTTGTTGGCCGTTTGACAAAGCGGTCAATACAACCGCTTGGCGCAAACCGAAGTGGATCAGTTGATCGAAGCCGATTTGGATCACATCACGAATGACGTTTACAATTTGGTGGCGACGGAAAACGAGGCCGTTCAACTGCAAGTCGACAACAATCTGAACGTGGCGCGGCATGTTCTGAACGCGCACGGCGACGTTCGGTTGCTGCCGGATACCGTCGATTGGCGGGCGGTCAATCAATACACGAAAGAGACGCGTGATATCCGTCTGCCGAAAATGACGGTCGGTGGCCAATGGTTGGGGCAAACGGCCGACGCGAAAACCCGGGTGGCGATCGTCGACGAGGTTACCGATCTGGTCGGTGAAACGGCTACGATTTTCCAAGTGATGAATGATGACGGCGATATGCTGCGCGTAGCCACGACGGTCAAGGATATCCTGGGCAATCGCGCGATCGGAACCTACATTCCCGCCACCAATCCCGACGGCAGCCCGAATCCGGTTATTGCCACGATCCGGGCCGGCAAGACGTACCACGGCCGCGCTTTCGTCGTGAACGACTGGTTTTTGACCGCTTATGAGCCGTTGCGGGATGGCGACGATCAGCTGGTGGGAATGCTGTATGTCGGTATCCAGCAAAAAGCCGTCGAATCGCGCCTGCGTCAGGCCATCCTGAAAATCCGGATCGGCCGGACCGGGTACGTCTACGTGCTCGAGGGAAAGGGCGAAAAAAAAGGACATTATATCATTTCCCAGAACGGCGAACGCGACGGTGAAGATATCTGGGATAGCCGGGACAGCGACGGGAATTACGTGATTCAAGCCATCATCAATAACGCGATCGCCCTGGCGCCCGGCGAGTTGTCGACCATCCATTATCGCTGGCAGAACCCCGGCGAGGCCGAGCCGCGCTGGAAGACGGCTCGGCTGGTTTATTTCGCACCGTGGAACTGGGTGATCGGCACCAGCGTTTATGATGACGAACTGCAGGTCTTCCGCGCCGTCCTGCAAAACGGTCGGCTGCGAATGACGAGCATCATGAGCATCGCCGGCGTACTGATCGTGATTTTAGCCGGACTGGTCGGCTGGCTTTTGGCCCGCACGATTTCGCGGCCGGTGCAGAAAATGAAAGAAGCGGTCGAAACGATCATCGACGGCAATCTGGATCAGGTGGTGGCGGTTCATTCGCGCGACGAAATCGGCGTTTTGGCCGACGCGTTCAACGTCATGACCGGCCGCCTGAAAAGGACCCTCGCCGAGTTGGAGCAACGGGTCGCGGAGCGAACGCGGCAGTTGGAAGCCGCCAACCAGGAGTTGGAGTCGTTCAGCTACTCGGTTTCGCACGATTTGCGCTCGCCGCTGCGCGGCATTGACGGTTTCAGCCAAGCCTTGCTTGAGGATTATCACGACAAGCTCGACCCGGAGGGCCGGGATTATCTCCGGCGCGTCCGGCAGGCGAGTCAACGCATGGCGCGGTTGATCGACGATTTGCTCCAACTGTCGCGGGTGACGCGCGGCGAGCTCCGCCGGACCACGGTCGACCTGAGCCGGTTGGCAGGGGAAATCGTGAATGAGTTGATCCAGCGCGATCCCCGGCGCCGGATCGAATGGACGATCGCCGCGGGGGCGGTGGCCTCGGCGGATGAAAACCTGATCCGCGCCGCGTTGGAAAACCTGCTCAACAACGCCTGGAAATTTACCGGCAAGCGGGAGGCGGCGCGGATCGAGTTCGGCGTGGTTCCGCCGTCCGGCGACGAAAAAAATATGATTTATTTCGTCCGCGACAACGGCGCCGGATTCAACATGGCCTATGCCGATAAACTGTTCGGCGCGTTCCAACGGATGCATTCCCCGGCCGAATTCGAGGGCTCGGGGATCGGCTTGGCCACCGTGCAACGGATTGTCCATCGGCATGGCGGCCGAATCTGGGCCGAGGCGGCGGTTGGTGAAGGCGCCACCTTTTATTTCACTCTACCGGAATAGGGGGAGGAGCGATGAACAAGGGCCATATCCTGTTGGTGGAAGACAATCCCGACGACGAAGCGCTGACGCTGCGGGCTTTTCGTAAAAACAATATCGCCAACCGGGTGGAGGTCGTTCGCGACGGCGCGGAAGCGCTTGATTTTCTTTTCGGCACCGGAGCCTATCCCGAGCGTGTCGCGGCGGAATTGCCGTTGCTGATTTTACTGGATTTGAAACTGCCGAAAATCGACGGGCTGGAGGTGTTGCGCCGGATCCGCGCCAATGCCCGCACCAAATTGGTGCCCGTGGTGATCCTGACCTCGTCGCGCGAGGAAACGGACATCGTGCGCGGGTACGATCTGGGCGCCAACAGTTATATCCGCAAACCGGTCGATTTTCAGCAATTCATCGACGCCATCGGCCAACTGGGCTTTTATTGGCTGGTGCTCAACGAGCCGCCGATACACTTGTGAGAAAGGGTCGCCGTCATGAGTGAAAAGCTGCGCATCCTGATCGTCGAGGACTCGGAGAATGACGCCTTGCTGTTGGTGCGTCACCTCCGGCAGGGCGGTTACGAGGTGGCGTTTCAACGGGTCGACGACGCTCTCACCTTCGAGGCGGCGTTGGATGCCGGGGGTTGGGATCTGGTTGTCGCCGATTACAACATTCCGGGCTTCGGTGGTCTGGCCGCGCTCCGGCTGTTTCAGCAAAGAAACAGCGACCTGCCGTTCATCGTCGTTTCCGGAACGATCGGGGAGAGCAAAGCGGTCGAAATGATGAAGGCCGGCGCCCACGATTACCTGATGAAAGACAACCTGGCGCGGCTGATCCCGGCCGTCGAACGCGAACTGCGCGAGGCGGAAACCAGGCGCGAACGCCGGCGCGCCGAGCAGGAATTGCAGCGCTCACAACAGAATTGGGCGACCATTTTTCAGGCGATCGGCCACCAGGTTCTGCTCCTCAGCCCCGACCATAAAATTCTGGCCGCCAACCAAGCCGCCATCAAGGCGATCGGCTTGTCGGAACGGGAAATGATCGGCCAGGATTGTCGGGAATTGCTGCACTACACATACCAGGGTGGCTTGCCGGAAGGGTGTCCCCTGGAAGCGGTGTGTACGACCGGCCGGATGGAAACCGTCGAAATGGAAATGAAAGCCCTGGAAGGGTATTTCCTGGTTTCGTGCACGCCCATGCTGGACGCCGACGGCAAGGTCGAAAAGATCATCCATATCGCCACCGATATCACCGCGCGGCGGCAGGCCGAGTTGTCGTTGTCCGAAAACGAGAACTACCTCGACAAAATCATCAATACGGTCGCCGACCCGCTGCTGGTCAAGGACCGGCAACACCGCTGGGTGCTGTTGAACGACGCTTTCTGCCAATTCTTCGGCTATCCGCGCGAGGTTTTGCTCGGCAAGTCGGATTACGATTTTTTCCCCAAAAGCGAGGCCGATGTCTTTTGGCGGAATGACGAACTCGTCTTGGCTTCCGGTGTCGAGAATATTAATGAGGAGAAAGTCACCGACGCGCGCGGCGTCACCCATACCATCATCACCAAAAAATCGCGTTACGTGAACGAAACCGGCGAGCCGTTCATCGTCGGCATCATTCGCGACGTGACCGAAATCAAGGCGATTGCCGACCATTTGGCGCTGGCGAAAAGCCAATTGGAAAACATCATCGAGTTCCTGCCGGACGCCACTTTCATCGTGGATCAGGACAAGCGGTTGATCGCCTGGAACCGGGCCATGGAGGAAATGACGGGGATCCCCAAGGAACAGATGTTGGGAAAAGAACATCTTCACGCGGCGACCCCGTTTTACGGCACCCCGCGAAAGTTCCTGATGGATCTGATCGGCCTGGACGATGACGACCTGGCGCAGCGGTACGATTACGTGAAAAAAAGAGGCGATGCCATTTTCGCCGAAGTATTCACCCCCGCGCTCCATCGAGGCCGGGGCGGCTATGTGTGGGCCATCGCTTCCCCCCTTTTCGATCAAAATGGAAAGGTCGTCGGCGCCATCGAGTCCATCCGCGAGATCACCGAACGCATCAAAGCCGAAACGGCGCTTCAGGAAAGCGAGGAAACCTTCCGGGCGTTGGCCGAAAACAGCCAGGACACCATCATGCGGTTTGACCGCCAGTTGCGACATCTCTATGCCAACCCGGCGGTGGAACGGGAAACCGGAATTCCGCCTGAAAAATTCATCGGGAAAACCCACGAGGAATTGGGGTTCCCGCCTGAGCTTTGTCGTTTGTGGGGCGAGGCGATCACGCGGGTCTTTGACCGTGCCCAGCCGGTACGGGTGGAGTTTCAATTACCCGCGGGCGGTTGGATCGATTGGATTCTGATGCCGGAGTTCGCCGCGGACGGGAGTGTCAAGGCGGTGATCACCTCGGCCCGCGACATCACGGAACTCAAGAAAACCGAACAGGCGTTGCATGAAAGCGAGTCGCGCTATCGCTTGATCGCCACCAACGTCGGCGACGTCATCTGGACCACCGATCTGGATCTGCATTTCACCTATATCAGCCCGTCCATTCAGCGCATGCGCGGGTTCACCGTCGAGGAAATGAAAGCGCGGACGTTGCGGGACATTCTGCCGCCGAAATCCCTGGAAAGAGCGCTCGCCTTGTTTTCCGAGGCGATGGGAGCGGATGGGGAGTGGTCGTCCGATCTTTCCCGCACGGCGACCCTGGAGTGGGAGGAATATCGCAAGGACGGTTCCTTGATCTGGACGGAAAACGAGGTCTCGTTTCTGCGCGATGATCAACAGAAGGTGGTCGGGATCGTCGGGATTTCCCGCGATTGCAGCCGGCGCAAGCAAGATGAGGAAGAGCGGAACAAGCTCGAGAACCAGTTGCGGCAATCGCAGAAAATGGAAGCGATCGGGCGGCTGGCCGGCGGCGTGGCGCACGATTTCAACAACATTCTCACCGGCATCATCGGCTATTCCGACATCTTGCTGCACAGCCTCAGCCCGCACGATCCGTCCAGCCAGGATTTGCTGGAGATCAAGAAGGCGGCGGAACGCGCTTCCCGGCTGACCGGTCAATTGCTTGCTTTTTCGCGCAAGCAAATCATCGATCCCAAGGTCATCGACCTCAATGTTTTATTGGCCGACTCCAGCGCGATGCTCCAACGGCTGGTCGGCGAGGACGTCGAGTTGCTGTTCAAGCCGGCCGAACGGATCGGCCGCATCAAGGTCGATCCGGGACAGATCGAACAGGTGCTGGTCAACCTGGTCGTCAACGCGCGCGACGCGATGCCCGATGGCGGCAAGCTGATCGTGCAAACCGATAACGTCATTATCGATCAGGGCTATCTCCAGCAAAACCCCGAGGCGATTCCGGGCGATTACGTCCAGGTTTCGGTGAGCGACACCGGCTGCGGCATGGATGGCTCGGTGCTGAAACATTTGTTCGAGCCGTTTTTCACCACCAAGGCGAAAGGCAAGGGAACCGGGCTCGGCTTGTCGACGGTTTACGGCATCGTCAAGCAAAACAAGGGCTTCATCAACGTTTATTCGGAAGTCGACCTCGGGACGACCTTCAAGGTGTATTTCCCCCTGGTTGAAGAGGAACCGGAGACGATTACGGCCGCCAAGACCTCGGCCTTGCCGCTCGGCAACGAAATGATTCTCTTGGTTGAAGACGAGGAAATGGTGCGCAATCTGGCAAAAAAAATCCTCGAACGGCACGGCTACAAGGTGTTTTCCGCCGACAGCGGCGGCGACGCCTATCTCTTCGGCAAGGAGCATCCGCGGCGCATCGATCTGTTGCTGACCGATGTCGTCTTACCGGACATCAACGGCCGGGCGCTGTTCGAACAGTTGGCGCCGCTGCGACCCGGCTTGAAGGTGATTTTCATGTCGGGTTATACGGACGACGTCATCGCCTATCGCGGCGTTCTGCAAAAAGGCCAACATTTCATCCAGAAGCCTTTTACGATCGAAACGCTCGTTCGCAAGGTCCGCGAGGTGCTGGACCTGCCCGCCTGACGGTTAAAAAAACCGACGGCCGTGGAAGGAAAAGCCACGGCCGTCGTCCGTTAAAGCTCGAATCGGAACTATTTGAATTTCAGGTAGTCGATCACGCCCACCGAGTCGTAAATCTTGTCGGCGACATCCGAGATGGTGGCGATGATCGTGATCGTGGTGGAACCTTCCGGCAACGCCACAGTGGAAATCCGGCCCAGATTCTGGTTCGGCGGGCCGCCGCGCGGCGTATCGCCGTCATTGCCGCCCCAGATCAGGTGGCCGTCGAACAGGTACGGGCCGTTGCTGTGCGGCGTCGTGCTCGTCGGGTTGTATTGCGCGTCGGCCGAACTGGCGACCTGGGCAAAACCCGCCAACGCTGAATCAGCCGCGATGGCCAGCCAATCGTTGGCCAACGCCACGTTGTTCACGGTGCGGTTCACCAGGTAATCCGGCGAGCCTTGGATGATGACCGTGAAGATGTCGTTGTAGACGCTGCCGACCCATTCCTCGTATTCCTGACTGACGAAGTCGTAGCTGATTTCCAACTCCGAAGCGCCGGTGGGCACGGTCGCGGTCAGGGTCATGGTGCAGCTCGGCACCAGGTTGCCGCCGGAAGAGACGTAAAGGTAGTACGCTTCCGTGCCGCCGGGGAACAATTCGTCGTAAGCCTCGCCGCTGATGCCGTAGATTTCGCAACTCGACGTGATTTGCCAGCCTTCCAGCGAGCCGTTTTCAAAGTCGATCGCGGTCAAATCGTCGTTGTCGTCGTTGTCGTCGTTGTCGTCGTTGTCGTCGTTATCGTCATTATCGTCATTGTCGTCATTGTCGTCGTTGTCGTCGTTATCGTCATCATCATCGTCGTCGTCGTCGTCATCGTCATCATCATCATCGTCGTCACCGGCGGGGATCGGCGGGCAGCATTCGCAGACGCCTGCATTCACCGCGTTTGTGCCGTCGGCGAACTGGTCGCTGTCGGGGGTGTCCGCCGGATCGTTGGATTTCGGGTTCTGGTTCGCGGCGGTGTCGGTAACCGGGGCGGCCAGAGCGCAGGCGCAATTGTCGTTGGAAATGGTGATCGCGCCGGGAACGCCGTCGAGCGTGGGCAGGGCGATGGTGCCGTCATCGGCCGAATAGGTGAAGAAGCCGCCGGCGGTGATGACCGCCAGCGCGCCGCTGATCGGATCGCCGTTGCATTCCACCGAACCCCGAATGTAGCCGTTTTGCACGTCGGCGTAATAAATCGCGTACCAACCCTCGCCGGATTCGCCGATCGATTCGCCGAGCTTGTCAATGGTTTCGGTGTCCAATTGCAGGATATTGTTTTTGAGGATCAGCTTGTTGGCGTAACGCAGGCGTTTGCCGAAACCGGGCAGATCGTCGACCTTGGCGATCGCGATCATCTGGTCGATTTCCGAAAGGTCGATCCCCTTGATCTCGTCGAGCAGCGACAAATCGACCTTGAAGCCGCTTTCGACCAGATTCACTTTTTTACCTTCCAATTTCGCGGCAAACAGGAAGTGCCAGCCGTCCGGCGTCGGCACGCCCAGCGCATCCTCGTCGAATTCGATTTCGAAGCCCAAGGCATCCTCGGCCGCTTCCTCCGCATCGTCCTCACTAGTACTACAGGCGGGAAGAACGACCAGCGCGGTTAGAATGAACAGCAAACCAAACCACCAATAATTTTTCATCGGCGCCCTCCTTTTTAAAAGTCCAATTCGGTTTATACCAGCGGCGAAGAGGCTAGTCCATCTGGCGAATGAGAAAGTATTATAATAAGTATGTATTGTTTTGAGGGGCCGACATCCACGGCACGGCTTAAGTTCTGGACAGATCGGGAAAATCCAATTACGCTGCAAAATGTTGAGCCGATCAAATCGTCCGTCGCATGGGGAGGGGAGAACCATGAAGCGGCCGTATGTCCTTTGGCTATCGATGATTCTCAGCGGACTCGGCTGGTGGCTGGGCGGTCCCGGTGCCGCCGTCGCCCAGGATTACGAGTTCAGCGGCGTCAAGACCCACGACGACTCCGGCGTTTACACCTATCACCCGTTCGAGGTTCCCGCCGGGGCCACGAAAATCTACGTTTCCTACGAATACACACCGGCCAAACCCGAGTCCTTGTCGGCCGCCAATCCCTGGCCAGTCGACGGCGGACGAAAACTGGGCAACGTCATCGATATCGCGGTTTTCGATTCGTTGGGTTTTCGCGGCGCCAGCGGCAGCAACAAACATTCGTTCACCATCGCCGAATCGGCCGAACACACCACGCCTTCCTATATTCCGGGCCCTTTGCCGGTCGGAACCTGGCAAATCGAATTGGGCGTCGGTTGGATCGATCCCGGCAACAGCTTGTCGTATACCGTTTCGATCACCTTGTCGGACGAAGCAGTCGGCGAGACGTTCGTGCCGCCGGATTACACGCCGGTCGTGCTGGCCGATCAGCCGGGTTGGTACAAAGGGGATTTGCATTGCCATTCGAACCACAGCGACGGCGGTTACTCCATGGAGGTGGTGGCCGACTACGCCGTGTCGCGCGGGTTGGATTTTCTGGCGATTACCGATCACAACGCCATCAGTCAGAACTATTTTCTGCCGACCGTTCAGGAAAATTACGACGATCTGCTGTTGATCCCCGGAGTGGAAATGACCGCCTACAATGGTCATGCCAACGTCTACAACTATATCGGTTACGTTCCGTATCAAGGCACCACGCCGGATTACGACGTCAACGCGGTGATGGCCACGATCCACGAGGCCGGCGGCTATTTTTCACCGAATCATCCGGCGGTGCCCAATCTTCCCGTCGGCGATTTCGCGGTCGGTCTGGGCTGGGCGTTTCCCGACACCGATTGGTCGCAGGTCGATTTCATGGAAGCGATCAACGGGCCGATGATCGTTTTCGATTTGATTCCGAACCCGGTGAATTTGCTGGCGGTGGAATGGTGGGACGCGCTGCAGAACGAGGGCCGGACCCTGACGATCCGCGGCGGCAGCGACGACCACTCGGCCGGTCACGGCGGCGGCTCGATCCCGGCGTACATCGGCCAGCCCACCACGATGGTTTACGCGACGGAATTGAGCGCCACGGCGATCCTGACGGCGATCGCGCAAGGCCATTGTTTTTTGAAGGCCGCCGGGCCGGATGGTCCGGAACTTTATCTGAATGCGAGCGACGGCCGGCAAACGGTGATGATGGGCGATACGATTCAAGGCGCGGCGATTGAATTGACCGCCCGCGTGCTGGGCGGCAAGGACACCCGGCTCGATTTTAAGGAAAACGGCCGGAACCTGAGCGGCCACCACGCAATCACCGTCGATCAGGACGATTTTTCCTATACCCTGACCCTCCAGCCGCAAGCCAACGCCCGCTATCGACTGGAATTGTGGCAAGGGCTGGAATTGCTGGCGATCACCAACTCGTTGTACGTCGAGCCGCCGGCGGATGATGACGATGACGACGATGACGATGACGATGACGACAACGATGATGACGACGACGACAACGACAACGATGAACCGGACGATGACGATAACGATGACAACGACGATAATGACAACGATGACGAGAGCGACGACGACGAACACCATTCGCCCGCGGCCGACGATGACGACGAAACTGGAGGATGCGGAATTTAACGGTCGGAAGCGAGAACCGGTTGGACCGGTGGTTAAAATAAACCGGAGAAGGCAAGAGCCGGAAATAAAAATCAACGGCACAAGGCAAAAAGGGGAGGATCGAAAAATGAGACTGAGGACCATCGTTATTCTATTGATCCTGGCCATGACCGCCGGTCTGGCGATCGTGTCCTGCGATGTCGAGGAAACGGCCAAGGATGCCGCCGGCGATCAGATCGACACCAGCTTCGACAAGGATGTCACGCTGACCCTGGAACCGGTCGAAGCTTCGGACACCGCCGCGGCCCAAACCCTGGACATGGACTGCGGGACCACCTCGGTGCGCGATGAATTGGAAAAACACGATGTGCAGGAAGATGACGTGGATATCGAGTCGATCGATTTGAACTTTGTCGACGGCATGTATTCCGAAGCCGTCTGGGAACCGGTGGAGGTGACCCACGTCAGTTGCGCGATGACCTTGACCGGCAGTATCGGCACCGTGCTCATCGTCGAAGAGGACGTGGACAAAGGCAGCTCGAGTTGGACGACGGTCGACGTCTCGGCGGATGCCAAGGCGTTCATCGATCACTACCTCGATCATCGCGACGAGGAGTTCAGTTACTGCGTCGAATGCACCGACGCCGATTCGTATTCGGTGATGTGGCAGGTGCGGATCGGGGTAACCGTGAAAGGTGAAATTTTATAACAGGCGGTTGAAAAAGGCCGTCCTGGCCTTTTTCAACCGCGCTCAACAAAAAGCGTGGTTTTTCTTTCGCTTCATTTTCAGCAACTTCGGAAGTTGCCGAAAATGGTGATCCGTCCATGGATCGCACGCCGGGTGTTGAAAAATACCCGGCTAAGTTTGAATTATCCCGTTTCATGAAGCTCACCCTGACTCCGGGTGGGCTTTTTTTTATTGTCAGTGATCGTCACGAGACAAACTTTGAAAAATCTTTTTAAAACGGCGATATAGGCGGTGTCGGGGCAAGAATGAATGCCGGTCGGGCAGGGTGAAATACACCGGTCAGTGAAAAAACTCTTTTATTCTTCAACCCAAGAACCGAATAAATGAAAGCATGCAATGGTATCCATTGGATCAGGGCGGAGAAAAGCAATCGGTAAAAAGAAACATTGAATCCTTCCGGATTTGGCCGTGAGTAAAATAAATGGTGTGGGGAGGCATTTGTTATAATGAGACTGCGCACAAAAATTCTCGTGGCGATTTCCGCCACGGCAATTGTCGCGACCGCTTTGCTGGCCTTCTTTTTTACCCGGATCGTACTGAAACACTTCACCGAACTCGAAACCGAATACACGCGTGAAAATGTCACGCAAATGGTCGACACAATCAACGATGCGTTAAACAATCAGTTGACGAAAACGACTGATTGGGCGATTTGGGACGATGCCGAAAAATTTTTGAGAGACGGTAACAAAGAATTCATCAAGAGCAATCTGCAACCCAATAGCCTCATCGAGCTGAAAATCAATTTCATTTATTACATCAAGAACTCCGGACAAATATTAAGCGCCGTGGCCGTCGATTTGGAAAAGGAGGAAATGGTACCGATCACCGAGTTGATGACCGAATCCATCTTGGGAATCTTGGCGCAACTCGATTCGATGGAGATGGAAAAGGGCGGCAAAGGTCTGACGGTTCTGGCGGACCAGATCACTTTTATTACGTCCCATCCGGTTTTGCCCAGTTCCGGCGAAGGCTCGTCGCCAGGAATCGTGGTTTTTGGCCGTTTTCTCGATCAGGATGAAGCCAACCGGCTGCAAACCATTACCAATACGGATGTCGAGTTTCTGCGCTTGGATCATCCGATGATGCCGTCGGATACGGAAGTGGCGCGACTTCTCAGAGGAAGCAAGCAGGAAATTCTATTAAAACCGCTGAATCGCTGGATGATCGCCGGGTATACCATTCTGAACGATTTTGCTGGCAAGCCGATCGTGATGCTGCGGGTGGATTTGATCCGCAATATCTACGAGCGGGGCCTGATGAGTCTGAAATACCTGGTCGGCGGCCTCGTCATCGGTCTGATTGTTATGCTGGTGATGATTTTTATTTTGTTCGATCGACTTATCATCGCGCGGTTTCATCAATTGAGCGAGTCGATGCATGAGATCGGCGTAAAAGGAAATTTATCGGGTCGATTGCCGTCGCTGGGGGCGGATGAAGTCGGGACTTTGGCCGTGCATATTAACGACATGCTGGAGAAACTCGAGAAAACGCAGGGCGCTTTGTCTTTCGAGCGGGAACAATTGATCTCGATTTTCGAAGGCATCGACGAAGCCATCTACGTGGCCGACCCGAACAGCTACGAGATTCTTTACGCCAATCAGGTTTTTAAAAACATGTTTTCCGGCGAAATCATCGGAAAACAATGCTTCCAGGTTTTACATGATTTCAAGGAGCCATGCAGCTTTTGCACCAATCATTTGATTTTGGGTGAAAATATCGGACAACCTTACGTCTGGGATTTTTACTATCCCCGACAGGGTCGGTGGTATCACTGCATCGACCGGGCGGTGAAATGGCCGGATGGTCGTTGGGTGCGGCAGGAAATCGCGATCGACATCACCGAGCGCAAACTGCACGAGGAACATCTGCAATTCATCAGTCAGCGCGACGCCGCCACCGGCCTTTACAACCAAGGCTATTTTCAGGCGCGGATGTGCGCCGTCAGCTTGCCGCCGGCCGGCATCATTGTCTGCGATGTCGACGGCCTCAAACTGGTCAACGATACGCTGGGGCACGATGCCGGCGACCGGTTGCTCAAAGCGACCGCGACGATCATTCAGCGCTGCTTCCGCGAAACCGACGTGGTGGCGCGCATCGGCGGCGATGAATTTGCCGTGCTGCTGCCGAACCTGCACCCGATCGCGAAAATCGAGGATGCGGCCGACCGGATCAGGCAAAGCCTGGCCGATTACAACGCGGCCAACCCGGAATTTCCGGTAAGCGTTTCCGTCGGCTTTGCCGCCACGGAACAGATGCCGATCGATCTGAATGAACTGTTCAAGCAAGCCGACAACAACATGTACCATCAGAAACAAACGCAAAGTAAAATCGCGCGCCACCGGCTTGTCGCCTCGTTGCTGGAGACCATGGAGAACCGCGGCTTTTTCGACCTGGAACACACCGACCGGTTGGCCGAATATGCGGTCGCCCTGGCCCAAGCGGTCGGTTATCCGTCGAATCATTTGGCGGATTTGCGACTGCTGGCCAGGTATCACGATATCGGCAAGATCGGCATCCTCGAAACGATTTTAAACAAAACGGTCTCCCTCTCCGAATCCGAAAAGGAATTCATGAAACGGCACAGTGAAATCGGGTGGCGGATCGCCCAATCCTCGCCGGACAGCGCCGCCGTTGCCGACCAGATTCTGCAACATCACGAATGGTGGAACGGGCAGGGTTATCCGGCCGGTAAAAGCGGCGAGGATATCCCGCTGGCCTGCCGGATTTTCACGGTGGCCGACGCTTATGACGCCATGCTGAGCGACCGGCCCTATCGCCAGGCCATGACCCAGGAACAAGCTTTGCAGGAATTGACGCGTTGCTCCGGCTCCCAGTTCGAGCCGCGGCTGGTCGAGGCTTTCCTGAAATTGATGCGGCCTTGAGCGGAAACCTGTTACGACATCACTTTCGGCACCGACGGCTATCCGGAAGAGATCGACGTGGACGAAGCCTGCAACGACGTCCACGAGAATTGCAAAGCCTACACGTTCGATTGCCCATAAGAGATCAAAACCCGCGGGAACCGGCATTCTGAGGAATAGCCGGTTCCCTTTTTTTATCTTTGCGATGCAACGGCACGGTTTGACTTTCCTGGGGCGGCGACGTACTTTTGTAAATGAGAATGAATTATCATTATCATCTGGAGTAACAATGGCCGTTCATTCGACAAGCCACACCGCCGCCGGACAGCCGGCGGCCAAACGAAGCATAAAAAGCCGGTTGAGCGGGCTTTGGATGTTTTTTCTGGGCTGGTTCGGCATTTCCGGTTTCCTCGTATCGACATCGACCTGCCCGTTTTGCGGCCAGACCGGTTGCCCGGTCGGCGTCGGCCAGGCGGCGGGAATCGGCTTCCTCTCTTCGTTTTTCATTTGGCTGACCGGAAGGCGAAAAACCCTGCCGACTCAAGAGGAGCCGCACCGGCACGAGCCGCCGGCCGGCGAAAACGACGGGTCACCCCGGGAGGAATGAATGGATCGACAAACCAACCAGCGCCGGGCGATCCGGGCGGTGTTTCGCGAACAGTCCCGGCCGCTCGACCCGCGTGAAGTTCTGCTTCTGGCCGGCAAAACCGCGCCGCAACTGGGACTGGCGACGGTTTATCGCACGATCAAAGCGCTGCTGGCCGAGGGATTTCTGGTGCCGGTCATCACCCCGAAAGGATCGACCAGCTACGAAATCGCCGGCAAGTCGCACCACCATCATTTTCATTGCCGCCATTGCGGGAAAGCGTTTGAAGTTCCCGGCTGCGTCGGACAACTGGCTCGGCTCGTACCGCCGGGTTTTGTGCTCGAGGATCATGAACTGCTGCTGTACGGCCGGTGCTTGGCCTGTCGGGAGCAAGCCGTCCCCGGAAAAAGGAATCGACCATGAACCGCCGTCGTCCCCGATTGGCCTATCGTTTCCCGATCGTTTTTATGCTGCTGTTGTTCCTGGCGGCTTGTCAGCCGTCGAGCGCGCCGGTTCCGGAACCGGCCGGCAAACCCTGGCGCGTCGTCGCCACGGTTTTGCCGCTCGAAAACCTGGTTATGGCCGTGACCCAGGGAGCGGCAGAGGTCGAGGTGCAAGGCCTGTTGCCGCCGGCGGGAGGCTGTCCGCACGACTACAGCCTGACGCCGGGTGATCTGAAAAAACTCGAAGCGGCCGACGCGCTGGTCGTTGTGGGTCTGGATTACGAACCGTTTCTCGGCAAGCTGGCGGAAAATTTCGGCAATCGGTTGCCGGTGATCGTCGCGTCGGACGGGGTGGAAGTCCTGGCCGCGCCCGCGGACGCCGACGAAGAGGAAAAAGCCGACCATCCCGGCGAAGCCGAACATCACCACGGCGAGCACGAACATCATCACGGCGAGGTGAACGATCACCCGTTCGTCAGCCCGAAACAGGCGGCGCTCATGGCGCGGACCGTCGCCGTCCGACTGGCCCAATTGAACCCGGAGAACGCCGCCGTTTACACCGCCAACGCGGAAAAACTGGCGGGTGAATTGACGGGCATTCAAACCGATCTGGCGGCGTTCGTCGCGACGCTGCCGAACAAACAAGTCGTCGTTGTCGATCCGATTTTTGGGTATTTGCTGCGGGATATCGGCCTGGAAACGGCGGCGGTGCTGGTGCCGCATCATCAGGGCGCCTTGTCGGCCGGGACGTTGTCGCGACTGTCCCGGAAATTCCAGCGGCAGGTACCGGCGGTCGTGCTCAACGAAAGTCAGTTCGACGCCCGGGTGGCGCAAACCTTCGCCGCGGAAATCAAGGCGAAGGCGGCGACGATCAGTACGCCGTTCGACACCGCGCCTGGCCCGGCGGCCTTCGTCGAACAAATGCGGAAAATGGCGGGAGAGCTAAAGGCGGCGCTCGGTCGCTAGCGAAAAATCCGTGCCTGCCGCCGGATGAACGCCCCGGTCGCTTCAGGGCCGTTCAGCAGCCGCAACCGCCGCCGTCGTCGTTTTCGCCGTTGTCATGGTCGTCGTTGTCATTATCGTCGTCATCATCGTCGTCGGTGGTATCATCGTTGTCGTCGTTATCGTCATTATTGTCGTCATTGTCGTCATTGTCGTCGTTGTCGTCATTATCGTCGTCATCGTCGTCATCATCGGCGCCGGCGACGTGAATGTAGTCGGTTTTGACCATTTCATCCGTGCCGAACGGCCCGAGAACCTCGAGCACGACGGTATAATCTCCCGGTATTGAATAGGTATGAGTCGGCATCTGCTCTTCCGACCAATAGTCGTCGCCGAACCGCCAATGGTAAATGTTGACGTAACCCGTGGAACGATCGGTGAATTGAACAGGCTCGCCGACGGAGACGTTGAGCGGCGCGGCTTCGAAATCGGCGATCGTCGGTTGCACGACGGCGATGAAATTGTTTTTCACCATCGAATCAGGGCCGCGCGGACCGTCGATCGTCAGCCGGACGGTATAGAACCCTTCGCCGGCATAGGTATGAGCGGGATTGAGCGCCGTGCTCGTTTTGCCGTCACCGAAATCCCATTGCCGGGAAGTCGGCTCGCCGCGTGAGGCATCGGTGAATTGGACCTCGCCGCCGGGCAGGACAAATTGCGAGGCGACGGTGAAGTTGGCCAAGGGCGGGGGTGATCCCACGGCATCCAGATCGAAACCGGCGACCGTGAGCCGTGAACGTTTCGACGTTGCGGGCTGTGTCGTATCCCGCACTTGCACATAGCGCACCACGGCCAATCCGGCGTCCGCCAAATCGAACTCGGCGGTGCCGAGGCCTTCGCCGATCAACGTCCAGGGGCCGTAAGGTTCCGACGAACCGTAAAGCGCGAAAGGCTCGTCGCCCTGGGTGTCCAGTCCCTCGTAAACCGCGATATCCGTACCGGGGCCGTCGGCGATCCCGGCGACGCCCAGATCGAAAACGGCAGTTTCCAAATCGCCGAGCGAGTAAAAGATGCCGTCCGGCCGGCCGAGCATCGGGTAGCCGATCAGCGGATTGGGCGGATTGACTTTATCCATGGTGCAATCGATCAGCCGCTCCGCGAAGGTGGTTGCGCGCGCGGCTGGGGTCAGGGAAATCGTCAACTCGGTCGGCAATCCCTCGGCGACGCTGACGAGGCGATAGTCCTCTTCGTAACCGTTGGCCGTGACCTTGAGGGGATAATCGGCGGGCCGCAGGTAATTGTGAAAATCGCCGACGTCCGGATCGTTGTAAAACGGCAGGCGCGTGCCGGATTGCAGGACGGCGGCCACGGGCGCCAGGCTTTCAACGTCGACGACTTCGCCGTGCAGGCCGAAACTCATTTCCTCGATCATGCTCAGCACCGCCGGTCGTTGCGCTTGGAGTGCCAGGTAGGCGATCGGCCACGGACAGTCTTTACAGATGGTCAGTTCGATTCCGGTGCCCAAAAAACCGTCGAGACCCAGCATTTCATCCATGGCGGTATTGTACGCGGCGCCGCCGAGCAGTTGCGAAGCCTGTCCCCAGAGGTTCATCGCGGAATCGGCGGCGCAATACCGACTGCCGAGGTAATCCAATTCGCGCTCTTCGGGCGCATTTTCGTAATGATAGGCCCAGGGGTAGATGAAATAGACGGCGCCGGAATGCGCACTGGCGCCGAATGCGAAGGGTTGCCCGCGACGCCAGACGGCGGCGAGAGCCTGGGTTTCCGGTTCGGAGTGCGGGCCCTCGGTAAATAATAGCAACCAGAAGTAGCCGAAATTGCGA
>JAAYVF010000059.1 GCA_012517325.1 Myxococcales bacterium
AACATCACTCTATCAGGTGTCTCGCCTTCAAAGGGGGTCAGTATGCTCCGGCCTCCGTCCGTCGCAACCGCAACACGACCCAACATCACTCTATCAGGTGTCTCGCCTTCAAAGGGGGTCAGTATGCAGTCCCGCTCTCTACTCCGCGCGAGAGTCGAAATGACCAAAAATGCAAGGCCAGTAACCCCTTGAAAAAATAAGCACTCTCACAACCGTGACGAGTTGGACGAAGTCACGACGATTTAGAGAGGGAGAGAGAAAAAGGGCGTTTTTCGGGGCAAATGTGGGGTTTTCGGGGGTTAGCTCGTCACGCTTGGGAAGCCCTCGCCAAGTCGCCAGTCCAGCCGAACAGCGCGATAAACAAAAGGAAAAACGAAAGGCCGAGTCCCGGGTTTGGGTCGGCCTTTTTTGCTCAGAGAGCGGTTAGGAAAAGGGTCGTGGTGGAGCAAGCGTGACTGGTATCGAAATGCCGGTGAATATAGCGTAAATGCTATTATAGCCTACCCAGTTGAATATAAACACTATTTGGCCGCATGATGATTTTTTGGACTCTGCATTGCTTGCAATACCGCATGCAAGAACCCCCTCTGGCAGAAGCAGGACACCATGATCAAAGCAAATTTTAGTGGATTATTTCCTTTAGCGGCAAGCGGGCTTCACTCATTTAAGGGCAGCCGGTTCTCGCTCCTTCTTGGCCGCATAAGTCGTCCAACTCGATCTGAATCGTGGTGTGTCGAATATTGAATTCGGCCGCCAGCAGGCTGTTTACCTTTCGGATCATGGTGTCCGTGGTAGCGGCATCGCGGTTTATACACACATGGCATGAAAGGAATATCTCGTTCGAGTCTACAGACCAGATGTGCAACCCGTGCATGCCGTTGACTCCTACCAGTCCGAGAACGGCGGCACGGACGCGTTCAGGATCGATGCGATCCGGCACGGCCTGCATGAAGACGCGGAGGCTCTGTGAGATCACTCCCCAGGTGCTCCAGACCATCATCACCACGATCCCGATGCTAATAGCCAGGTCCAGCCAATACCAAGGTTTGAACAGAATTACGACGCCCACAAGAACGACGCCCACGGAGGACATGGTATCGAAAAGGAGATGCAAGAACGCCGCCTTGAGGTTCAGACTTCGCTCGCGATCCCGGTGAAGAACCAGAATGGAAAAAGCATTTCCGAACAAGCCGACCAAGGCAACCGGGATGAGAATTCCCGTGTCGATATTCACCGGATGCAGAAAACGGACGATGGCCGCGCGGACAATGACGCCGCCGATGCCCAAAAGCGCCAGCGCGTTGACCAGTGCCACGAGAATTTCAAAGCGGCGCAGTCCGAAACTGAAGCGCGCGCCTGGTTTCCATTCCGAAACTTTCTCGCCCGCGTACCCCAACAAAAGCGCCAACACGTCGGAAAGGTTGTGCCCCGCGTCTGAAAGAAGCGCAAGACTGCCGGACAGGACTCCGGCGACATATTCCACGATGGTAATGATGACGTTGAAGAAGGTGACCAGAAGCAGTCGGCGCTTGCTCAGACCTTTTTTCATTTCAACACCCCCAGCAGCCGGAGGGCGATCTCGCCTGCGAAGAACCACATGATGAAGGCGAAGGCGATCTTGACGAATTTCGGACTAGCTTTGACCGTGACATACGAACCGAAGGTGGAGCCGATGACGCAGGCTATCGACGTAATCCCGATCAGGCGGTAATCGACGGGTCCGAGGGCAAAATGCCCCGCCGCCCCCACCAGGGAACTCACCGTGACGATCAGAGCGTTGACCCCGGCGCCCATCTGCGCGGGGTATCTCATATAGAGGATGAGGAACGGGAAAATGATCAGTCCGCCGCCGACGCCGATCAGGCTGGAAAGCACTCCCACTCCGAAGGACATCGCGATGACGAGCGCAATGACCCTCGGCGTGAATTGCCGCAACACCTGACCGGCTTTTTCCTTGGCCGAGCGGATCATCAGGATGCCGGCCGCGACGAGAAACACCGAGAAGATGCCCAGAAGAAGTTCCTTCGGCGCCTGATTCGAAAGCATCGCGCCGAGCAACGAACCGACCACGGTGCCAGGCAGAAAGATCAATGTGAACTTGTAGTCCACGAGCTTGTTGCGGGCGAAGACGAGGGTCGCCACGAAGGCCGTCACGAGGTTCAGGAAGAGCGCGGTGGAGATGGCGCCGCCGATCTCCAGACCGAGCATGACCAGCACGGGCGTATAAAGCGAGCCGCCCCCCTTCCCGAACATGGAGAAGACTCCCGAAATCGCCAGGATGGACAGGAAGGCGACGATGGTGAATGACGTGCTCATGGTCCCCTCTCTTTACTTCCCTTCGGCCGACGCCTTCTCGTAACAAGGGATGCAGACCTTTTTTTCACCCAGCGGGCGGCCGTAGCCTTCCACCGTCATCTCTCCGCAACGGTCGCAAACGAACCCGGCGAAGGAGTCGTGCTTTTTCGGCGGCTCGTAGTCGAAGACCTCGCCGACGTTCAAAAGCATTTCGTCCGGCGCGGCCATCACTTTTTGGACCAACGGTTCAACGGTTTCGTCGGGGACCTTCGACGCGGGGATGCCCTTTTCGCGGTACTTCTTGAAAAAGTCCGTTTGCTTATTGGCGAGCATGGCCTCGGCCTTGGGGGTCACCCGAACGGCCCGTTTGGTCGCCACGTCCACCAGGGTCACGCCCCACTTGCCGTAGTGCAGCTTTTTGATGTTGCCCTTGCCGAACGTGCAGCCGGTGATCATCTGCACGCCGTCCGCGAAGCACGTCGCGCAATGGTCCTCGCCGAGTTCGATGAGGGCGAGAAGTTGGCCGTCGGTCGCCCGCCCGACGCCGAGTTTGTTCATCGCCGCCGCACCGACACGCAGCCCCATCGGCATGGCCGGGCACTTGTGGCCGTGAAACTTCTGTCCCATCGCCAGGAATTCTTTCGGATCGATCATGATGCGTCTCCTTTCGACGTGTTGCCGGCGGGATCAGGGCCGCCGATATTCAGCCTCCTGCATCAGGAGGCTCTCTTCTCACGCGAAAAAAATAGCAACAGGGATTGCGGCGGGCATTGACGGCGGTCAATCGGTGCTTGATTTAGAGAAGAATCGCACTGGCGGTTTGCCTGAGCGCATCAGGATCCAGAACCTGGAATCGGTTCGCGCCGAGCCGATGCAGGATGTTTTTCCGGACAAGATCCGTGATGTTTCTGGAAAAGCTCTCAGGAGTAATGCCGATCAGGGCGGCAAATTCACGGGAAGATTGCGGAAGGATGATCACCGTGGTTCCCATCGAAAAATCAGAGTCGGGCAACAAGGAGGCAAGTGCGGCGGCGACTTTCGGCAGCGTGCCCTTGCTCGACATTCGTTCAATTTGATCGAACGCTCCCCGCAGTCGTCTGGCGAGATGTTGCAAGAGAACGACCGCTACATCAGGATCTTTTTTCATGACCCCTAGCAATAAGGACCTGGGCATGACTTGCGCCTCTGAGTCCTCCAAAGCCTGGGCGTATGCGGGATAAGGCCCGCCATCCAGAAAGGGCATGAAACCGAAAACCGTTCCTGGCCCAAAGATGTACAAGGTCACCGTTTTGCCGTCGGGCAATAAGCGATAGATTTTCACAGAACCCGATTCGAGGGCAACCAGCATCCCGTCGGTTTCGCCCTCTCTCCAAAGAAGCTGCCCCGCCTTGAAATGCTTGCGGGAAAGATACGGCTCCAATAGCTTCTTCGTTTCATTGGCGACATCTCCGCCAAAATGATGGTGCAATGTCTCTGAATTTTCCCTGCTCAATTCATCCTCGCCAACATGGTCGGATGGAAAATATTCTATTGTGAATTGGTCCATCCATAGGGTAATTCCCCAATATTACATCATGGTTTAGTTGCCTGGATGATCGCCGAGGCCACGTATTCTTCCGCACCGGAACCAGGGAACCAATCTGCAATTATTGAGCGGCTTTCGGGCTTGACTTCGATCCGCACGTTGGCAAACCCAACCTCTTTGAGAATGCGTATTACGTCTTCCACGGTCGCTGCACCAGCAACGCAACCGCACAGCAACGCGGCGTCCTTTATAAGGTGTTCAGGCAGCCGCTTGGTCGCGAGGACATCTGAAATAGCGAGTCGTCCACCGGGTTTCAGGACGCGATACGCTTCCGCAAAGACCGCTGGTTTGTTCGGCGAGAGATTAATGACGCAATTCGAAAGAATTACATCCACGGAATTGTCGGCCACGGGTAGATGCTCGATCTCGCCTAGGCGAAACTCAACATTAGTGACCCCGCTTTCTTGGGCGTTCTCCCGCGCCTTGGCCAACATTTCGGGAGTCATGTCCACGCCAATCACACACCCGTTCGGTGCGACCGCCCGCGCCGCGATAAAGCAATCAAAACCGGCACCAGACCCTAGGTCCAGCACTACCTCACCGGGGGTAAGTTCGGCGACAGCCTGCGGGTTGCCGCAACCCAGGCCGAGGTTCGCTCCATCCGGTACGGCGTCTAGCTCGTTATTGCCATAACCCAGCTTGTGGGCTTGGTCCTTGGGTGAAGTGACCGGCTCTTCACAACAGCCTGTCGAAGGACCGCAGCAGCAACTGCTCTGAGACGAAACAATGCGACCATAGTTCTCGCGAACGGTCTGCCTGATCTTCTCATCGTCTTTCATATTGCACCTTTTCTTCTATGCGTTTGTGGTTGAATTGAAGTATTTTCGCTTGAACCAGAACGCCACGCTCACCAGGCCGATCATCACCGGCACCTCCACAAGCGGGCCGATGACCGCCGCGAACGCCGCGCCGTGATGAATGCCGAAGGTTGCGATGGCGACAGCGATGGCCAGTTCGAAGTTGTTCGAAGCTGCCGTGAACGACAGCGTGGCCGACCGCCCATAATCCGCGCCGACTTTCTTGCTCATGAAGAACGACACCACGAACATGACGACGAAGTAGACCAGCAGCGGGATCGCGATCCTTACCACATCGAGCGGAAGCTGCACGATGTATTCGCCTTTGAGGGAGAACATCACAATGATGGTGAATAGCAAGGCGATCAGCGTAATGGGGCTGATCTTCGGGATAAACTTTTTGTGGTACCAATCCTTATCCCTGTAACTGATCAACGTGAAGCGCGTGATGACCCCGGCGAGGAACGGGATGCCAAGGTAAATGAAAACGCTCTTGGCGATTTCACCGATGGTAATGCGGACGACCGCACCTTCGATGCCGAGCCAAGCGGGCAAAACCGTGATGAACCCGTAGGCGTACACCGAAAAGAAGAGCACCTGGAAGACGGAATTGAAGGCCACCAGGCCCGCCGCGTACTCCGGGTCACCCTTCGCGAGGTCGTTCCAGACGATGACCATGGCGATGCACCGGGCAAGGCCGATCAGGATGAGGCCGACCATGTACTCCGGCTTGTCGCGCAGAAACAGCACCGCCAGCGCGAACATCAGCACCGGCCCCACGATCCAGTTCTGCACCAACGACAGGGCGAGCACCTTCCAGTCGCGGAACACGCGGCCCATCTCCTCGTAGCGCACTTTGGCGAGCGGCGGGTACATCATCAGGATCAGCCCGATGGCGATGGGGATGTTCGTCGTGCCGACGGAAAACCGGTTCCAGAAACCCGCGACCGCGGGCCAGAGGTAGCCGGAGCCCACCCCGACGACCATCGCCGCGAAGATCCAGAGGGTCAGGTAGCGGTCGAGAAACGACAATTTCCTGGTGACGGATTCGGCCATCACGATTTTTCCTACTGCTGGATCAGGTACGCTTCCACTTGTTCGCGTATTTCGTCTCGTACGCGCCGGAAAACCGCAAGTTTTTCTTCCTCGGTTCCTTCCGCTTTGTCAGGATCATCGAAACCCAGATGTGCCCGCCGGACGCCGCCGAAAAACAACGGACAAGTCTCATTGGCGTGGTCGCAGAGCGTGATGACGAAATCGAAAGCTTGGTCGGCGAATTCGTCCATGTGCTTGCTGCGAGCGCTGGGGTGTTGGATACCTATCTCGGTCAAAGCGCGCAACGCCAGTGGATGAGGCGTCTTCGGATTCGTCCCGGCCGAGAATGCCTCGAAGCGATCACCCAGATCATGATTGACCAGCGCTTCGGCGAGCTGCGACCGGCAGCGATTCGAAGTGCATAGAAAAAGCACGCGCTTTTTCATGTTTGTTACCTCTCTTGCACCGCGGTAATTTTCCCCTCGGAAATCATCGCCGTCTTAACAAAGTCCCACACATGATGGTGCGCATAAAATCTTAGCAAGTCTTTGAGGTCTGGAAAACTTATCGCTCGGCCTCGGCAAAGGTTCGCGCAGGTATTGCAACCGACGACGCATTCCATCGGTCGGGCCACGACAGCCTTCTGCTGATCAGCCTGCCAATCGTAAACCTTTTTCCCGCAGTTCATGCACATTCCGCAACCGACGCATTTATCCGCGTCGAGAGTGGGAGACCACTGAACCTGCTCTCTGGGAACTCCTGCGAACCAAGGCATGGTTTTCCTCCTGGATTAAGGCATTGACGATAAAAGAGATTCGACCTGATCTTCTTTGAAAAATCCTTCGACTTTCGCCGCCACCCGCCCGTTTTGATCGAGGCCAAGCAGCACGGGCATGAAACCGAAGCTGGTGAGTCTTTCGTATCGGTCCAGTTCGGCGGGATTCTTCGCTACGTCCACCCGTTCAGGACGAATCACCCCTTGTTTTCGCGACAAAACACTTTCCAATACCGATTCGGCTTCAAGGTTTCGGTCTCGTTCGCATTGGCAGGCTTCGGAGTTGAATAGGTAGACTGCTCGCGACACAGGCCCTATTAGTTCGGATGATGGATCGGGTAGTGGCGCCGCCGCTTTTCGCTCACAGGCGATGAAAAAGAACCCAACCGTGATGATGGTCAGTAGGCGCGACGTTCTACGTGATCTCATAATCAATCCTTCACCAAGCCTAGCTCTCGCAACTTGGCCAGCATGTCGGCTTTGGAAGCGTAACCGGCATGCCGATACACTTCCTGCCCTGTTCCATCTAAATAGACCTGCGTGGGCATCATTTGGATTTTGTGCTCGGTCGCCAGTGCGGTTTCTCTTTCAAGATCGTTGAAACGCACAAGCACCTTCCCGGCCAATTCCGTATGCAACGCCTCCAGGTCGGGCGCCATTGCTTTGCACGGTTTGCACCACCCGCGGCCGAAGTCGAGCATCATCGGAAGTCCCTTGGCGCGATACTCGGCGATTTCAGGCGCAGCCGGTTGGTATTCGGCTTTCTTTGGCGCTGGCGCGGGAGTCGCGGCGGGAGCAGCGGCCACGGTCGTATCGTCGCCGGGCTTGCAGCCGCACGGCGTCGATAAGGTGAACGCATAGAGGGCGACCAGAGCAACCAACCCAAGGAACGGAAGAACCTTTCGTGTCATAGCAATCCCCTATAAGCGAAGTATGCGCCGACCGCGATGATCAGCATGCCCGCGACGCGGCGAAGAACATTCGTCGTCACGGTCAGTTTTTTGTTCTCGATGATCGACTTGGCCGCGCCCACGCTGGTCCCGGCAATCACGATCAACGTGCAATGACCCATGGCGTAGACAAGCAGCAGCAAGCCGCCGTAAACGACCGACGAGCCGCTACCCGCGATGTACGCCAGGAGCACCACCAGGATCGGCGCGGCGCAGGGAGCGGATACTATCCCGAAGAGAAGACCGAGCAGGAAGGCACCGAATCCACCCTTAACCTTCGGATTGATATTGAGCTGCGGGATCGGAATGTTGACGAGTCCCATAAGGTGAATGCCCATGACCAGGCACACCCCGGCGACGATCCAATTCCAGACGGATGAAACGGTGCCGAACAGCCTTCCCACCACGGCAGCGACTATGCCCATGCCGGTAAACATCGCCGAAAGGCCAAGGATGAAAAACAGGGAGAATACGAAGGCGCTTTTGGCCGATTTGATGTTCTGGCCTCCGGACACGAAGCCGATCGTCAGCGGGATCATCGCCAGCACGCAGGGATTGCTGGCCGTCAGAAGGCCACCGAGGAAGACGACAACCAACGCGAGCCAAGGGTTGGTGTGGATGTAGGCTTCCGCGTTGTTCATCAACGATTCAAGCATCTAGTTGACTCCCGTAATCAGACCGGCGTCGAACAACTTTTTAAGAACGTCATCGCGGCGCATCCGGCCTTGGATCTTGAGCAATTCAACCTTGTTCGCGCCAACGGCAAGAAAGGCCGGAAAGGTGAAGATTTGATATTGGCGGATGAGAGGATCGACGGTCTCCGGGCGAATGCCGTAATCTAGTTCCTGATATTCAACACCGGCGGCCAGGTGGTTCTGTACGAATCCCGCAATCGGCTTGGCGAAACTGCAGGCTTCTTGCTGGCACGGGCACGCGCCGGAATGAATCAGGAAATAGAGTGACACCTTCGGTTTCTCACCCGCATCGGAAAGAAGCGGCGACAAAAAGAAGGAGCACGACAGCAGTACTACCGCGATGACCAATGCTTGCTTCTTCATTTCGCACCCTGGATGAGTTGTTCGATCTTTTCAACCGACGGCAGCGGCTTGCCTTGATGGACGACTTTTTCATCCACGACGAGCCCCGGCGTCAGCGCCACATATTTGTGGATGCTGTCCATGTCGGTGAGATATTCGATTTCCGCCTGCAAACCCAGCTTTTGCAGGGCTTCCTTCGTGCGTTCAAGCATGGTCTTGCAGTTGACGCAGCCCGGACCCAACACCTTGATGTTCATGGCGTTCCCCTTTCGTTACTTGATGATCTTCTCCAGATCCTTGTCGCTAGGCACGCGACCTTTAATCTCAACCTTGCCGTCGATGACGACAGCGGGCGAAGTCATTAGCCCGTATGCCATCATCGCGTCGATGGATTCCACCTTGACGACTTCGTGCGGCAGACCGCGCGACTGGACAAACTTGCTGACGACTTCGAATGTCCGTTTGCATTTCGCACATCCGGGACCAAGAACCTCGATTTTCATGTTTTAGCCTCCTTAACCGACCAGTGCGCCGTACCCCATGCCCGCCACCGTGGACATGACGACGACCAGCGCGAAATAGACAATGGACTTTTTCGGACCGAGAACGCCGTAGATCACGATCATGCTCGGCAACGACAACGCCGGACCCGCCAGAAGCAGCGACAGCGCCGGTCCTTGCCCCATGCCTGATCCGATCAATCCCTGAAGGATCGGCACCTCCGTCAGCGTGGCGAAGTACATGAGCGCCCCGGCCATCGACGCGAACAGGTTTGCCCAGAGGGAATTGCCGCCGACAAGCGTTTCGATATAGCGGTTCGGGATGACACCCGTGTCCGTGCCCGCGCGCCCCAGCAAGAAACCCGCGACAAGGACGCCGCCCAGCAGAAGCGGCATTATCTGCTTCGTGAAATCCCAGGTTGAGTTGACCCACTCGCCCAACTCATCTTTCTGGAACCATTTCCACAGCATGACACCAAGGACTACCAAAAGGACAATGGTGATCGGCCAATGGACTCGGTAAACCGCATCCCAGAAACCGACCGGCTGCGACGATTTCCCCCACGCCGCGAAGATCAGGATGAAGACCATGACGGCCATGTAGGAAACAGTTTTCCAAAGCGGACGCGCTTCGTCGGGCACGGCGGCGAACATGTTGTTGGCTGCCTTCTCTTGCTCTTCTTTCCGAAAGATCGCCGCCATGATCAGACCGATCACCACCGAGAAAATCACCGCGCCGACGGCCCGCGCCAATCCGAGTTTCCAACCCAAAATGCGGGCCGTAAGGATGATCGCCAGCACGTTGATCGCCGGGCCGGAATAAAGGAAGGCGATGGCCGGACCCAGTCCCGCGCCGCGCTTGTGAATGCCCGTGAAAAGCGGCAGCACTGTGCATGAGCAGACCGCGAGGATCGCCCCGGAAACCGAGGCGACCGAATAGGCCAGCACTTTCTTCGCGTTCGCTCCGAAGTACTTCATCACCGATGCCTGGGAAACGAAAACGCTGATCGCGCCCGCGATGAAGAACGCGGGGACCAGGCAGAACAGCACGTGCTTCTGCGCGTAGTCCTGCAGCATCCAGAAGGCTTCCAGAATCGCGCCGCGCACGCGATCATTGGACAGCGGGATGAGGTACGCGCCGAGAAACGCCCCGATAAGGACGGCGAGCTTGGTTCTTTCTTTCATGAGTTTATCCTTAGCTTTTTGCCCAAATGGCTAAGACGATGGCGAAGAAAAAAGGCAGGTTTCCGGATCATGAGAGCCTCAATGCCTCGCGCCGCTGCTCGACAACCTGAGTGACGCAGCTGAAAAACCCGGCGATGCAGGTCACTTCCAGCCGGTAGAACACCATGCTGCCCTCCTTGCGGTCCTCCGAAACGATCCCGGCTTCTTTGAGTTGGCTGATGTGGCGGCTGACCGTGGCGTACTCGTGGCCGACCAGCGCCACCAACTCGGCGACGTTCTTCGGCCCCGCCTGGAGTGCGTCCACGATTTTCAGGCGGCTCGGATGACCGAGCGCCTTGAAGACCCGCGCCCGCGTCTCGTAGGTTCTGTCCTTGTCCATTCGATCGGACCTCCTCGGCGACATTTGCCGTTCCGAGCCGAAGCCGGAACGACTGCGATCATCACCGTCATTATGCTAAATGACTAAATATGTCAAGGAGGACCGACCGCGCCTCTTCGTTGCTTTCCGGAGTGATCTGGACGTCAGTTTTCGATTGATTCGCGCTCTCCCGGCCGGCTTTTTTATTTATTTAAGGATAATCCCTGGCGAATGAGCGCCGATCCGATGCCTCGGTTCTGCAACTCCGGCAACACGGAAACCGGGCCGAGCGCATACCAACTTTCGCTGCCGTCGGCGATGGTCACGGGCGAAAAGGCCACGTGGCCGACCACCTTTCCTTCTTCTTCGGCGACCAGCGAAATCGTCAGCGCCCCGATTCATGGAAAGGATAGTCGACGCGACCGGACTTCGAGTCGGCAAACTTCCTCCTGGATTGCATATTTGCAACCATCCCCTGGTCGCGTTACAATGTGGTCATGAAAAAGGATTTCTGGGAGCTGATTCTCAATTCCGTCGCCGACGGAGTATTCACGGTTAACGATGAATGGCGAATCACATCCTGGAACCATGCCGCGGAGGGCATTACCGGATTTTCCCGGGAGGAGGCGATCGGAAAACGTTGCCATGACGTGTTTCGCGCCAATGTATGCCAGGAGGGTTGCGTCCTACGGCGCACCCTGAAAACCGGTGAAAACATGGTGAACCTGCCAATCAACATTTTAACGAAAGATGGTTTGGAGAAACCAATCAGCATATCCACGGCGGTTTTGCGCAACAAAGGAAACGACGTGGTGGGCGGCGTGGAGACCTTTCGAGATCTTAGTGAACTGGAGAATCTTCGGCGCAGATTGCGTCAGGAATATTCCTTTCAGGACATCATCAGCAAAAACCACCGCATTCAGGAGTTTTTTCGGATCCTTCCCGATATCGCCGGGTCGGGTAGCACCGTTTTGATCCAGGGGCCGAGCGGCTCGGGTAAGGAACTGCTGGCTCGCGCCATCCACCACCTGAGCGGGCGAAAGGGCAAACCGTTCGTGGCGATCAATTGCGGCGCCCTCCCCGACACGTTACTGGAGTCGGAGTTGTTCGGCTATAAAGCGGGCGCTTTCACCGACGCGAAACGGGACAAGCCGGGACGATTCGCTTTGGCGAAAGGCGGTTCACTTTTTCTGGACGAGATCGGCGACATCTCGGCCGCCTTGCAAATCAAGCTACTCCGGGTGCTCCAGGAAAAAACATTTGAGCCGCTCGGGAGCGGTAAATCCGAGCGCGCCGACGTTCGCATCATCGCCGCGACCAACCGGGACTTACGTGAGGAAATGGCGCGCGGTCGGTTCCGGGAAGACCTTTATTACCGGCTCAACGTGTTGCGGATCGATTTACCCCCGTTAAAGGACAGAAAAGAGGACATCCCGTTGCTCGTCGATCATTTCATCGCTCGCTTCAACTCCGAAAAAGGCCGCGATATCGTCGGCATGACACAACGAGCGTTAGCAGCGCTCATGGCGTATGATTTCCCCGGCAACATCCGGGAACTGGGAAACGCCATCGAGCGAGCCTTCATCCTGAGCAAGAAAAAGTTGATCGACGTGGATTGTTTGCCGCCTGAAATTACCGGCGGTTCCGTGTTGTCGACGGATGCGCTGCAGGAAAGCAACCCGCTTAAAGTGGCCGAAGCCGAAGTCATTCGCCAGGCTCTGCACCGTTTCGAAGGGCATCGAGGCAAGACGGCCAAGGCCCTCGGAATGCACAAGACCACCTTGTTCCGCAAGATGAAACAATTGGGAATCGTCTATCCCAATCCGGTGCCGCCACTCCAACGATAATTGCATTTTCGCAATCGTTCGTGCGTCCTGGATTGCATAAATGCATCCTTCCAATCCGGATTGAAAAACCCCTCGCCATCCCAACCGCTTGATTAATCAGCTTTTCCTTGCGCCTCGGCCGGTTGGCATTGCTCGTGCTTTACTTGGTTGCGGGTGAACACGATGCGAATTGCGATTCCGACATACGGCGAATATATTTCGCCCCGTTTCGACTGCGCCGGAACCTTGATGCTGATCGATTCCGACGAAGGAGAAACGGTTTCACCTATCGCGCACAATCTTTCCGAGATAGCCGACGGAGTTCGCCCCGCGTTGTTGGCTCAAATGAACGTCACGATTTTGCTCTGTGGGGGGGTTCGACGTTGCGACTTGCTTGCCTTGGAAGGATTGGGAATCAAAGTCGTAGGCGGATTGATGGGCGCCTGGCGTTCGATTCTTGACGAATACCTCGACGGGCGACTCGACCCTCAAGCGATCGGCGGTCACGGCAAGACCTGTGGCCGGCCGGGCGGACCAGGCTGGCGCGGTTGTCGGAATCGGCATCGTAGCGGTGAAAACAACCCAGGGCGGAAAAAGGAGAAATGAAATGCCTCGTTTTGACGGAACAGGACCGATGGGCCGGGGCTCAAGAACCGGCGGCGGATTCGGCTTCTGTGGTTCGAGACCGGAAATGATCTACGACGGCGGCGACCCTATTTACCGTGGGGCCGGCCAAGGCTTGCCACCCCGGGGAGGCGGCAGAGGTCGTTGTTTTGGCGGTGGGCATGGCGGAAGATTTTCTGGGCATGGCGGTTTCGGACGTCAGGGTGCGTTGGCCCGGGGGTTCGCGCCGCTTGCCCCGGGACAAGAAGCAGCGCGGCTTCGAGACCAAGCCGCGCAACTCGAGCAGGAGATGGCGACCGTCAAGGAACGTCTCGAACGGATCGAAACCGAAGCCGACAAGTGAAATCGGGGGCTAGCGGGCAAAACCTGGAAAGCCCACGACCATGAGGTGAAATCATGCCCAGAAAAGACGGTACGGGCCCCTGGAACAAGGGTTCCGGCCAAAGCGGCGGAGCGGGACGCGGACAAGGCGGCAACCAGGTCAAAGGGCGAGGCATGGGCGCCGGCACGGGCGGATCGTGCGTCTGTCCGAACTGTGGTGCGACAGCTCCTCATCAAAGAGGAGTCCCCTGCTTCACGATCAAATGTCCGAACTGCGGATCGGCGATGACAAGGCAGCAATGAACGTTAACCAGCAAGACAAATCCGTCCGGGAAGAAATCTCCTTTCGAGTGATCGGGATCATTCGAAGCGAACACACCGACGAAACCCATACGCCCATTCAACCCGTGTTCGCTAAGGGGGCGCCCGGGAAGGCAATCATTGATCCGCTTTTCGAAGACGGACTGCAAGACCTGGAAGGGTTTTCCCACATTTTTCTCTACTACTATTTTCACCAAGCGCCACCGCCGCAGTTACGGGTCAAACCCTACCTCGACAATGTTCGCCGGGGTGTTTTCGCGACGCGCTCTCCCCGGCGTCCCAATCCGCTCGGGATGAGCCTGGTTCGCCTCGTCAGACGCGAGCGTTCAGTGCTCTTTCTCGAGGACGTGGACATTCTAGACGGTACTCCGCTGCTCGACATCAAACCGTTTATACCGCGGTTCGACGCGCTGGCGAACGCCACGGGAGGATGGAGCACCGCGGTGGATGAGCGAACCGCGCAAATTGAAGGCCGCCGGGGATACGGCGAAAGCGACCCCGCCGACGGCAATCGCCACGGAGAACGCGGATGATATTGGCCATTGCCAGCGGAAAAGGCGGCACGGGGAAAACGACCTTGGCGGTCAGTCTGGCCGCCATCGTGGATAAGCCGGTGACCTACGTGGACTGCGACGTGGAGGAACCGAACGGACATCTTTTTTTACTTCCCCATCTCGAGGACAAAGAGGAAATTACCGTCCCGGTGCCCCGGGTGGATCACTCTCGTTGCACATTTTGCGGCAAATGTCGGGAAGTTTGTCGCTTCAATGCCATCGCGGTTCTGCCGCAAAGCGTCATGATCTTCGATGAACTTTGCCATGGGTGTGGCGGCTGCGCCTTGGTTTGTCCCGAAAAGGCCATCCGCGAGCAACCACGGCCGATCGGCACGATCGAAAACGGGCGGGCCGGGAGAATCGCCTTTGTCGAGGGAACGTTGAAGGTCGGCGAGGCCATGAGTCCGCCGCTGATCCGCGCGGTGAAACAACGGCTGCCGAAGGGCGGCCGGTGCGTGATCGACGCGCCGCCGGGAACCTCGTGCCCGATGATCGCCGCGGTGCGAGACGCGGACGTTTGCCTGCTGGTGACCGAGCCGACGCCTTTCGGATTGAACGATTTAAAGTTGGCCGTGGAAACGTTACGCGCGCTCGGGCGGTGGTTCGCCGTGGTGATCAATCGGGACGGAATCGGCGATCACCGCGTCGAGGATTATTGTCGCGCCGAAGGGATTTCCATTGCCGCCCGCATCCCGGAAAGCCGGGCCATTGCCGAGGCGTATTCCCGTGGTCGAATCGCGGTCGACGCGGTTCCCGAGATCGCACCGCAGTTGCGGGATATCTGGCGGCTCGTGGAACAAGTAGCCGCGCCGGAAAAGGTCGCCACCTAATGACCCATGATTGGAAGCACCTTTATCAAAAGAGCCAAGAGCCAGCCGCGGCCTGCTCCGAGGCGGACGGCCCCGATTCGCTCGCCTATTCGCCGCGGGTGTTGGATCATTTCCTCAACCCGCGCAATGTCGGCCGGGTCGAGCACTGGGATGGCCTGGGTTGTTTTGGCGATCCGTCTTGTGGCGATTCGTTGGAAATGACCCTGCGGCTGGAAGGCGACCGGATCGTCGAAATCGGCTTTCTGGTTTACGGCTGCGCGGGCGTCATCGCCACCAGCAGCATGGTGACGGAATTGGCGAAGGGCCGGACGCTCGCCGAGGCCGCCTGCCTCACGGATGAAGAGGTAATCCACGCGCTGGACGGATTGCCGGAAGCCAAACAGCATTGTTCCCTTTTGGGCATCCAGGCGCTGCGGTTGGCCATCATCGACACGATGGTCATGCGCCAATGCCTCCAGGAAGGGTTGGTGCAAAGCGCGCAAGAATATCGCGCCAAGCGACAAGAGGGACGGTTGCAATACGACCCGAATCTGTTGTTGAAGGACGACCTAATCGAATGAAACAACTGGCGATCGTCAGCGGCAAGGGCGGAACGGGCAAGACCAGTTTGACCGCGGCGATTGCCGCCTTGGCTCAGCCCACCGTCACCGCCGATTGCGACGTGGACGCGGCAGACCTCCATTTGATCTTGAGGCCCGAGACAAAGGCCGCCCACGAACTCGAAGGCGGGTTCAAGGCCTGTCTCGATAAAAAGCGTTGCCTCCTGTGCGGCCAATGCGCGGCCCTGTGCCGATACGGCGCGATCAGTGAAGACATCCGCGTGGACGCATTCGAATGCGAGGGGTGCGGCGTCTGCGCCGATCACTGTCCCGTCCAGGCCATCACCCTAACGCGGCAAAAAGCCGGAGACTGGTTTGAATCGGAAACCCGGTTTGGGCCGATGGTTCATGCGCGATTGGGCATCGCACAAGAGAATTCCGGCAAGCTGGTGGCGCGGATCCGCAATCGCGCCCGGGAGATCGCGGCGGAACGGAACCTTTCCTTGCTGCTCATCGATGGCCCGCCGGGGATCGGCTGCCCGGTCATTTCCGCGGTCACCGGGGTGGATCTGGTCCTGGCGATCACGGAGCCGACACCTTCAGGAATTCACGATTTACGCCGGGTCCTGGAACTTACCCGCCACTTCCGCATTCCCGTCGGCGTTTGCGTCAATAAAGCCGATCTGAACCCCGAGCAAACCAAGGCGGTAGCCACCCTCGCGCCAACGGAAGGCGCCGCCTATCTGGGCGCCATCCCCTTCGACAACATCGTGACCAGAGCCATGATCGCCGGGAAAAGCTTACCCGAGTTCGGCGACCATCCCGTCACGGCGGCAATCGTTCAAATTTGGCAACGTGTGGAGAGGATGCTCCATGACCGATAACCAGGATAGGGAAACGGCAGTCGCGGAAGTAGGGGCGCTTTTCGGCCCCGTTCCCTCGCGCCGGTTGGGGCTTTCCCTGGGGATCGACGTCGTCCCTCACAAAACTTGCAGTTACGATTGCGTTTATTGCGAAGTCGGGAAAACAACCCATCATACCCTCTGCCGAAAATCCTATCTCCCCGAGGATGAAATCATTGCCCAGCTTGATCGGTTTTTTTCGGAAAACCATGGTCCGCTCGACTTCGTCACTTTTTCAGGCTCGGGTGAACCGACGCTGAACCTGGCCTTGGGCAAATTCATACAACGCGTCAAATCGATTACCACAACCCCCATCGCCGTCCTTACCAACGGCTCCCTTCTCACCGATGCGCAAGTACGCAAAGACCTTTCTTCCGCGGACTTGGTCATGCCTTCGTTGGACACGGTTCGAGCTTCCACCTTTGAACGCCTCAACAATCCGGCGTCAGGATTGCGGATCGCCGATATCGCTCAGGGATTACGGAATTTCGTCGAAGACTTCACCGGCCGGTGTTGGGTGGAGGTGCTTCTGGTCAAAGGGATCAATGATTCGCCGGCCGAGATCGAGGCGTTGACCGACACCCTGGCCTGGATCGCTCCGGAAAAAGTACAACTGACCACAGTGTACCGCCCCTCCAGAACCGCCGGCGTGGAACCGGTCGATCCCGCATCGCTGGAAAATATCGCCCATAATCTGGCGGCCCGGGTCAACGTGGAAATCGTTGGCGATTTTTCCACGACCCACCACTTGGATGGACTGGAAAAAACGCATCTTCGGATTGCCACCATGCTCCGCATTCGTCCCATGACCTTGGAAGAGCTTACAATGGCGACCGGACTGAGAACCGCGGAAATGACCAAACTGCTGGCTCTTCTCGCGCAAACGGGGACCATCGTCGAGATCCGCTTCAAGAATCGGCAATACTTTACTCTTTCGGCCCGATCCGGAGTAAACGATCATGCCGCCCCTTGAGCGCGAAAGCCCGCCAGACACTGCCCGGTTCGCGCGCCTTGTATGGAAAGGCGGGAATGCACCACCGCGCCCCCGCCTTGGTCGTCAAAGCGCCGCTCAACCACGGGCCGGGCGATCTCACCAAGCCACGTGCCGCAGCAGAACCGGGGGCTGGCCACTCCCCAAGGAAGCGCCGCGGTCAATGAAAGGAAACGAGGAAAACCAATGAAAATCGCCATTCCAACATCCGGCACGGATCTGAACGCGCCGCTGGACGCCCGTTTCGGTCGGGCGAAGTATTTCCTCATTTACGACACGGAGACAAAGGAAACGACGGTCATCGAGAACCTTCAAAATCTCAATGCCGCCCAGGGCGCGGGTATTCAATCCGGGCAGACCATTGTTCGGGCGGGTGCCCAGGTGGTGTTGGCCGGACATTGCGGACCGAAAGCGTTCGCCGTGCTCGCGGCGGCCGGAATCAATGTGTTTTTGGCGACTTCCGGAAGCGTCGGCTCGGCCGTCGACGCCTTTCTAGCCGGCAAATTAACCGCGATGGATTCAGCCGATGTCGAAGGACATTGGTAAACCACTTTTTTATCCAGGAGGCTGACAACATGCCACATTCATGCGGACACGGTGATCAAGCAGACCAAGCGCGCGGAGAACTTGAATCCAGAATGCAAGAATCGCTTGCTAAAATTCGTCATAAGCTTTTAGTCATGAGCGGGAAAGGCGGTGTCGGTAAAAGCACGGTTGCGGCGAACATTGCCGTGGCGCTGGCGAACCGTGGTTTGAAAACCGGACTGCTGGATGTGGATCTTCACGGACCCAGTATTCCGCAGATGCTGGGACTGACCGGCTTTCCCGTGGAAAGCGATGGCGACAAGGTGATGCCGCTCTCCTACAACGAACATCTTTCGGTCCTGTCCATGGGCAGTTTTCTACCGAACCAGGACGAAGCGGTGATCTGGCGCGGGCCCCTCAAGATCGGTGCGATTCGCCAGTTCCTCGGCGACGCGAATTGGGGCGAACTCGATTTCCTGGTCGTCGACTCTCCTCCCGGCACCGGCGACGAGCCGCTTACCGTGGCACAGGATATGCCCGGGGTGCGCGCCATAGTCGTTACCACGCCGCAGGAGGTGTCGCTTGCCGACGTTCGCAAGTCGATCAATTTCTGCCTCAAGGTCGGGATGCCGATTGTCGGTGTGATTGAAAACATGAGCGGGTACGTGTGCTCGAAGTGCGGCAACACCGAGGATCTTTTCGGCTCCGGCGGCGGCGAAAAAATGGCCCGGGCAATGCAAGTTCCGTTCCTTGGCAAAATCCCCATCGACCGCAAGATCGTCGAATCGGGCGAAAAAGGACGGCCTCTGATGGAGGACGGCCAGGAATCTCCGGCGGCGGTCGCCTATGGAAAGATCGTTGAGGAAATCGTGGAAAGGATCGTGCAGCATCCGCAGGCAATGCCGGAAACCGCGATCAAACAACAAACCGCCGCGTCAAAAAAAGATGGCGTCATGCGGATCGCGGTGCCGACGGCGGCAGGCGTTTTGTGCGCTCACTTCGGTCATTGCGAGCGCTTCGCATTGCTCACGGTGGATGGCGGAAAAATCGTCGATCTATCCTGGCTTACGCCCCCGCCCCATGAACCGGGCGTGATCCCCAAATGGCTGTCGCAGCAAGGCGCGAATGTGATCATCGCCGGGGGTATGGGCAGTCGCGCGCAAGGGCTTTTCAACCAGTATGGGATTAAGGTCCTGGTCGGCGCGTCCAACCTCTCGCCCGAAGCGCTCGTCGATCAATACCTCTCCGGAACCCTGCAAACCGGGGAAAACGTCTGCGATCACTAAACCTTAACGGAGGATTCGAAAGTGAGACAAAGCACTATCTTGTTATTGGTCACGCTTTGCGCGGTCCTGGTTTTTGCGACGACGACACTGGGACAAGGTCGCGGTCAGGGGCGTGGCAGCCAGGGCTGGGGAATAAAAGCCGAATACCAGCGGCTCTTCGATCCGACAACACTCACGACCATCCAGGGCGAAGTCCTGGCTATTGAAAACTTTATTCCGCGCAAAGGCATGGGACAAGGAATGCACCTGAAACTCAAAACAGGACAGGACACGATTTCGGTTCACCTTGGTCCGGCATGGTTCCTCGAAAACCAGGATATCGTGATTGCCATGAAAGACGTGATTACAGTAACGGGATCGAAAATCGTTTTTGATGGCGCGTCAGCCATTATCGCCTCGGAAGTCACAAAGGGGGATCAAGTTCTAGTTTTACATGACAAAAACGGGATTCCCGCATGGGCGGGATGGCGCAATAAGTAACAGCATCCTTTCTGGCGGGGTCACTTGATAGCATCGTTAGAAGGACACCAGGCCATGGGGATTGTTGAGCGCTTGGGTTGACACCAACTATCAAACGCAATGACGGAGGACTATCATGAACGAACCGAAAACCACTGACATCTCGATGCCACGTGTTCCTTTAATTGGGGAAAAGGCGCCGTCATTCAAGGCGACCACGACCCAAGGCGAAATCACCTTTCCCGATGACTACAAGGGAAAATGGGTGATTCTTTTCAGCCATCCGGCCGACTTCACGCCTGTCTGCACCACGGAGTTTATGACCTTCGCGACCATGCAGGACGAGCTGAAGGCGCTGAATTGCGAATTGATCGGCCTGTCTATCGATTCGCACTACAGCCATATTGCCTGGTTGCGAACGATCAAGGAGAAGATCGAGTACAAGGGAATGAAAAATGTGGAGGTCACGTTTCCGCTCATCGCTGATATAAAGATGGACGTGGCCAAAGCATTCGGCATGGTGCAGCCGGGCGCGAGCGACACCCAGGCCGTTCGGGCCGTGTTCTATATCGACCCCGACAGCAAGATTCGTGCGTTGATCTACTACCCGCTCTCCAACGGTCGTAACTTCGATGAAATCAAACGCCTGCTTATCGCCATGCAGACGTCGGACAAGCATAAAGTGGCCACGCCTGCCGACTGGCGACCGGGCGATGACGTAATCGTCCCGCCGCCGGGATCTTGCGGTTTGGCCAAGGAGCGTATGGAGAAGCCAGACCCCGACACCTACTGTCTTGACTGGTTCATCTGCTTCAAGAAATTGAAGAATGTGTGATTCTAAGCCCAAGCTGAGCCCGCATGAGCGGCTGAAAGCCTTCCATGCGAGGAACCTGCAATACCTGCATCTAGGTTATGATCGTGCAAACGCCGCTCGCTTCGTGGTCCGCGCCGCTGGCGAACTGGCAGGGCCTGCTCTCGATATCGGTACTGGCAAGGGATTCTGCGCCATCGAACTCGCGCGGATGGGCATGACTGTCGTTTCCATCGACGTGGATGCCGAAGAACAAGAAGTGGCCACTCTTCTCGCCGAGGAAGCGGGGGTCGGTGACCGCATCCGCTTCGTTCATGGCAATGCCGCGCATTTACCGTATCCGGACGGTTACTTCGGCTGTGCCGCAATGATGGATGCGCTGCATCACCTCGATGAACCAAGTCCTGTATTTCGCGAAATGGCACGGGTGGTCAAGGATGGAGGGCTCATCATCATCGCGGACTTCGATGAAAAGGGTTTCGATCTCTTGTCTCGCGTTCATCGCGCGGAAGGACACGATCACCCGAGAACAGCGGCGACCTTGATCCTAGCCCAGGATGAATTGCTCAGGGCCGGTTTCCAGGAAATGGCACGGACGACTAGTTGTCTGCACGACGTCATCGTGCTGCTCAGGAAGCCCCGCAACACACCGGAGTCCGCCAAAAGGAGTGTGTAGTGTGAAAATCACTGTCCTCGTTGAAAATTCGTCCGGATCGCTCGCAGGCATTGAGCCGGAGTTCGGACTATCTCTATACATCAAAAGCAGACAGACAACGATTTTGATGGATACCGGAGCGAGCGGCCTTTTTGCGATTAATGCCAATGCGATGGGGATCGACCTGGAGACCGTCGACTGGTTGGTGCTCTCCCACGGCCACTATGATCACGGTGGGGGTCTGGAAGCGTTCTTCCAGCGAAACCGCCGCGCCAAAGCCATCGTGAAACGAGGCGCCGACCAATCTTTCTATGGCAGCCTGATGCCCGGCTTGCCCGATCTTCTTCATCGTTCAGGATTACTCACGCGTTACATTGGCCTGGACCCCAAGGTGCTCGGTCGCTTTTCTGAACGGATTCAGTGGATCGACGCGCCCATCAGTCTTGCTGCCGGCGTTCATGTGCTGACAAACATTCCTCATACCTATCCTCTAGCCAAAGGCAACCGCAATCTGCTGGTTCGACGTGGTGATCATTTCGCACCAGACGACTTTCGCCATGAACTATTGTTATTGGTAGAGGAAGACTCCGAGGCGGTCGTTTTTACAGGCTGCGCTCATTCCGGAGTGCTGAATATGCTGGACGCTGCGCACAGCTTCAAGCCTGACTGTCAGATCCGTTCGGTGGTTGGCGGGTTTCACTTGAACCTGCCTCGCTCCGAGAAAATGTCGGTTCCAGAGGATGAAGTTCGCAATTTGGCGACTGAACTTGGCCAACAAGTCACGGAAGCGATCCATACCGGTCACTGCACTGGCAGTGAGGCGTTCCAAGTCATGAAAGCCGAATTGGGTCCTCGGCTGCACGCCCTTCGCACCGGCGAGCAGTTCGAGGCGTGAGAGATGCTACACAGGAATCTCTCCAATGCTCAGTGCTGACAAACATACGTTATACAAACTATGGTGTGACAAAGGGATCGAAAATGAAAGGGAAGCAAAAAGGATTTACATCGACATTGGTGCATGCGGGAAACCAGAAGGACAAGTGCGGAAGTGTCGTGACGCCGATTTACCAGACTTCCACCTTTGCCTTTGAGAACTCGCGCCAGGGAGCCGATCGGTTTGCTGGTCGGTCGGAAGGTTATATTTATACACGAATTGGCAACCCGACCATCCGCGCTCTGGAAGATTGCGTAGCTGCGCTTGAAGAAGGCGTCGGCGCCGTCGCCACAAGTTCGGGCATGGGTGCGGTGACTACCGCTTATCTTGCTTTGTTGAAAAGCGGCGACCACGTCGTCAGCACGGCCTCGGTCTACGGACCGTCGCGGACCTTGATGGAGCAGCATCTGAAACGGTTTGGCGTTGTCGCCAGTTATGTGGACACCTCTGACCTCGAAAGCGTACGCTGTGCAATTCGGCCCGAGACTCGAATGGTCTATGTTGAAACGCCATCGAATCCGTTGATGCAGATCACCGACCTTCGCGCGGTGGCGGAACTTGCGCACGCCAATGACGCGGTGTTCGTGGTGGACAGCACTTTCGCCTCCCCCTACCTCCAGCGACCGCTGACGATGGGCGCGGACGTCGTGCTGCACTCGGTAACCAAGTTTATCAACGGCCACGCCGACGTAGTGGGCGGCATTCTCGTGGCATGCAACGATGAACTGCTGCGAAAACTGCGCCAGATGATGATTCTGACCGGCTGCAATATGGACCCGCATCAGGCTTTTTTGGTCCATCGTGGGATTAAGACGCTTTCCCTGCGAATCGAGCGTGCGCAGACTGCCGCCGGAATGATTGCGCGATGGCTCGAAGCCCGCAACGAGGTGGCCTGGGTCCGCTACATCGGCCTGCCAAGTCACCCACAACATGATCTTGCGCTTCAGCAAATGCGCGGTCCTGGAACGATGATCAGCTTCGAACTTAAGGGCGGTTTCCGCGCGGGCGAAGCGTTGATGAACCGGGTCGGACTCGCGGCCCTCGCGGTTTCTCTAGGCGGTGTTGAGTCTTTAATCGAGCATCCGGCTTCGATGACCCACTGCGGCGTGCCCACGGCAGAACGACAACAGGCTGGGATCAGCGACGGACTGGTCCGCTACTCGGTTGGGATCGAGGATCCCGATGATCTGATCGAAGACCTGCGGCAGGCCTTGGAAGATGGCTCCCTAGCGCCGAACGCCGAATAGTCAGATGAACAAAGTGAGGTGCGCATCAGATGAGAGAGGTCAAGCACGATCTAGATTTCAAGGTCAAGGGAGTCGCATGAACTCAACGAGAAGAAGCACAGTCGATACTGCGGCACGGCGACCGACGATTGATGCAACCAAATGTCTCAATTGCCGCACGTGTGTCGATTGTTGCCCACAGCGAGCAATCGAGGAGCCCATAAATTATACCCTGCCTCGCGACCTTGGCTATGGTCCGTTCCGCTCTTGGTGGAAAGGGAGTGCTTGTGACTATCGCCTTCACGACCGGAGTCGCAACTTTGGTTGCGTTGATTTTTCGCTTTGGTTTCATTCTTTTTGGATAGTAATTATTTATTTTCGTATGTATTCCATGTGCCGTTTTCAATAACAGTTCCTTGAAGAATTCGGCCGACATCAATAAGAAAATAACCATCAACAGTTACTCCGTCTACGAGGCTGAGCGTCTCGCGAACATACAATCGTGGCACACCCTCGTGCCGGTCAAGCCGCGCCAGCAGTTCCGGCCCGACCTTGTAGAGTTCACCGTGGACAGCGGTAGAACCGCCGGGGATCATGCCGGGAAACGATCCCAGATCGAGAAGCGTGTACAGCGGCGCGGTAAGACGCGGAAGCAATACTTGGTGTTGTTGGGGTCGTAATCGCGCCGATTGCCGCTCGCGGCGCGAGCATTGAGCGCCTTGGTCGCCAGCAGCAACGGATCGTAAGCCTGCTGGTCGAGCGCGTGGTGGTCAGCGAGACCAGCGCGGAAGTCATCATGCGCTCGGACGGCCTGCACACGCTTGTCGACGAACTGGATCCCGCCTGAGGCGGGACGAAGAAAGGACCGGTGCCGATGGTTGAGCAGAGCGAAAAAATCACGCTCCACCGCGACGGCGAAAGCATCCGTATTCACATCCCGCTGAAGTTCAAACGGCGCGGAGGACGGAAGGAAATCATTGTAGCCGATGGTCTGCCGAATTTTCAGCCAGACCGCACCGCTTACCAGAAGCCACTGGTCATCGCGATTGCGCGCGCCCATCAGTGGCAGCGTCTACTCGACACGGGTCGCATCGGGTCAATCTCCGAACTTGCCAAGCGGCTAAAGGTCGATCACTCTTACATCAGCCGCCTTCTGCATCTGACCTTGCTCGCCCCTGACATCATCGAAGCGATCTTAGATGGTAAGGAGTCGAGCGGCCTGTCGCTGGCAAGGCTCACCAAGCCGTTCCCGGTGCTGTGGGAAGAGCAACGCATGGAATTTAGGTGAGGTGTAAAACAGAGGATGCTATTTTATGGCTAGTTAACGTACACAACGCACAGCTTTGTCGCCACCAATGTTGCTACTGTAAACGTTGCCGTAGCCAAAGTAGATATACCACGCGCCGTCGTCATCGTCCCCACACTCCGAGGACGACCAATACACACTGCAGTCGCCTTCCATTTGTGAAGGCCAATAGCATCCACCCGCTGGACCGCCGCCGTTTGAACAACCCCCGCACGGGCTGTTATAACAGTTTGAATAATCCAGACAAGTGTCTGTAACATCGCAGTCACCACCAGTTTCGGTGTCGTCACATCCCCGAATAAGGCTCCGAAGTTCCGAGATTGTCGGCAACCGCCAATCGTTGTGCCCCGCAAGACTCAAACCCTGGCAATGGCTTTTCGCCAGATTCCAGTTCATATTCCCACCCGTGGGAGAAACTTGCCACTTAAGGCCGGAAGATGAATCCGTCCACACATCACCACTGATCGCGTCATCGTCGTCGCCGGCATTGTTATCGCTAGTGTCGTCATCATCGCCCGTGTCGTCCTCGTCGTTGCCAGCGTCATCATCGTTGTCATCGTCGTCATCGTCGTCATCGTCGTCGTCATCACTGCAGCCGCAACCGCCGAGAACGAGCCCAAACATTAAACACGCGAGAATGAAAACGATCGCACAAAAAGAAACGGTCTTCATTGTGGTCTCCGAAATCATAAATAAATCCGACACAAAGCTAGCACGGTACGTGAAAACCATCTACCGCTTTTTCTTCTTGAATGCCGCGTTTCCTACTCCACGTGGGAGTCGAACTCTGCCACGTACCCCGTTCTGTAAGTACCTGATAAATAAGCAGTCTCATCTTTGTGACGAGTTGGCCGAAGTCACAAAGATTCAGAGAAAGAGAACGAGAAAGCGCCTTTTTCACGCAAAATGTGGGGTATTGGGACTGAACTCGTCACAGTGAAAGCGGTTCGCTCGCGCTGGCCGGAGCGCCGAACACCTTGATTTTCATAAAAATAAACGACAGGCCGAGTCCCTTATGAGGATCGGCCTGTTCTTGTCGGAGCAAGGTTAGAAAAAAAGAAGTGGTGGAGGCGGCGGGTGAGGAAAATAGTACAACTCCACCGCGAACCTACCGTAAGGTATGGAAATACCAGGCCAAACGTCCTGTGAAGGCCGATCGAAGTCCCGGAACGGATTCGTAGAATTGAGCCGAGGTGCTTGTCGCTCTGGTAGGGCAATCGGCGATGAAGTAGGAATAATTTACAAAGACAATGAGCAAGCAGACGATGAATACCATCCCGATCGCCATGATTCGTGAAGTGGAAGAAGCTGATCGTTCCATCAGTGTCACAGAGAATGGCGTCGAAATGGACGTCACGGCCTGGACGAGCGGCATTGAAAAGCGTTTTGATTCCGACGCGATTTCCTTTAGGCTAGTTCACGAAATCAGTCCACCGAACAAGAGGTATCGATGAAGACGTTCTCTTTGTTGGTGCTCTTAGCGGTGCTGGGTCTAGGCGTCGGCTTGGCGCTTTCCTGTTCGTCGAGCGGTAGCGGCGATGACGACTCCAGCAGCGATGATGACGCCGTTGACGACGACACGACCGCCGACGACGACACCGACGATGACGATGTCGACGACGACGACAGCACCGTCACTCCCTACCCCGAATCCTGCGCGAACGGTCCCGTTTTTTCGTTCGATCTCGCGAGCCGGCCGATGGTTGTCCCCTTCCCCAACGACCTCTATACGATCGAGGATGCGCAATCTCGAACAGGGCGGAGAGTCCACATTGATGAGGATACGGCACGCCCCATCGGAGCCATGGCCGCTGTCCGCCCGTTGAAATTTCTGATCGACGCCTTCAATGACTTGAACGGTTTCTCGACCCTCGCGGATATTTATCTGCCGACCGGTGAGGAACCCGCCTGGGCGACGCTCCCCGATTTGACCGGACCATCCGGCGAGGACGGCGTTTTTCTGATGGCGGACGACCCGGGCAGCTCAGCTGACGGCTTGTTCGTTCCCTTGAAATTCGACTTTCGGTCGCCGGATTTGCACCTGACTCCGTGGTTTCCCTTGAAGGAAAACACCCATTACATCCTCGTCGCCACGCGCGGTCTCGCCCCCCAGGGCAGATGTTACCAAGCCTCGGAGTCGATGCGGGAAATCTGGCGGGCATGGATTGATGGAACCGCGGATGAAACAACCGAGCGTTATCGAGCCGCGCTGACGCGCCTCGATGGGCTGGGCGTCCCGCCCGATCAAATCCTTTCCATCGCGGATTTCACCACGGGCTGGATCACGCGCGATCTGGAAGCGGCCGTGGGAAAATTGGACACATTGTTCGAGTCTTCTCCTTCCGCTTTCAGGGATTGGGAAATCGTGCCGGATGGCGATCCGAGTCTTTGGGCTACGGCGCACGCGGTCTTCGATGTACCCATTTTCAAACCGGACGGCGAGCCATGGGCCTTCGACTCAAACGGGACTCCGATCGTCGACCACTACGAAACGTTGCGTGCCTATTTCACCATTCCCGCAGCAGAGGCGACTCCCGGCGGCCAGCCGTATCCCATCGTTATCTTTGAGCACGGCATCATGAGCGACATGCACGAACTGCGTCCGCCGTTCACGACCGAAATCGCCCGGCGCGGATTTGCGATGATCGCCATCGACGCCATCTGCCACGGCGACCGCCTGCCTCCCGGTACCGGCGAGGTCGGCCAGTTGCTGTGCTTCTTCGACATTTTTCATCCCGGAGCCATGCGGGATAATTTCCGGGAGACCGCCTCGAATTTCGTGTGGTTGACCCGCGCTGTTGCCACGCTGAAGGATGTGGACCTGGACGGTAACGGAACCCCCGATTTCGACACGACCAGGATTTACGGTGTCGGTTCGTCCTTCGGCTCGGGGATGGGCGGCATGTCAGCCTCTGTGGATCGCAACGTGGAAGCACAAGTGCTGAACGCGTCGGGCGCCAAGCTGACGAACGTTCTGGTGGACGGGGGTGCCGCCCCCGTCTTTCTGGTCATCTCCCTGATTGAAAAACTGCTTCTGCCGGAAGAACCGATCACCGATTTCATCCGGATCCTGATGGATCTACTTCAGTCGATCCTCGACCCTGCGGACCCCGCCAATTACGTAATGCATGCAATCGATGATCCCCTGGAAATCATGGAAGGCCATCAACCCCAGATATTGCAGCAAAGTGGGGCTTTCGATGAAGAGATCGGGGGGCCGTCCGGCGGGTGGCTGTGCCGCGCGGGCGGGTGGCCGCAAATGATCCCCTATGTCTGGGACGCGGGCGTTCCCCACGTCACCGCCCCGTACGAGGGTTCCGCCTTTTATCAATTCGACACCTCGGAGCACCACCTGATTTTCGATGACGATCCCTTGAGCCCGGCGACCCGCGAGCAGATTTTTCATTTTCTCGAAACACACTTCAACACCGGCATCGGGGAGATCATCGACCCACTGGCAACGGACACGGGATTCTAGGCTATACGCTAGAAACGCGAGTCGCCCCGAGGTGGGGCCACATGGCAGAAAGACAATCCTTTTTAGAGAAAGTTGGCGGTACAAACGTTACTGGCATCGAAATGCCGGGGATTTTAGGCGGGAACGTCGATTGGCTAGCTCATTAATATATGGGTATTTTCAGATGCTGTCTTTTCAACATCCGCATCCGCTACCGTTATCGTCGTCGTCTCCTCCAGACGACCCGCCATCATCGTCCGTCTGATCATCATCCGCGACATCGTCGTCCGCGCCGTCGTCATCGTTATCATCGTCATCATCGTCATCATCGTCGGCAGGCGGCTGAAGACGAGCGCGGATCGCAATGTCTCGCGTAAACGAAGGGAGTTGAAGCGCAAAGGTCTGACCGAGTTCGCGTGTTTCGATGGTCACCTCGCCGTTAAAAGTGTTCCAGAATTCGATCCGCCAGACGCCGCCGGGCAGGGAGTCGATGGTTGCGACCGCGCCCTTAATAGCGGGCGGTTCAGCTTGTAGCCAATTGCTGCGGCGGTCGTGCACCCAGAAAATCGCCTTGGGCTCCGAGTCGTTGCCGAGCAGGCCGATAACCTGGAGCGGGGATCCGTTGGGGGTGGTCAGTTGGATGCCGTGAAGGACGTTGTGGTAGTCGGACATGCGGTCGGCGGCGACAAAGGCCGCGGGCGCGGCGTTGAGGTACCAAAGATCGTTCGGGTCCAAAACCGTATCCCACCACCAGTTCATTGCTCCGCCGGCGTATCCCGATAGAAGCGCCGCCCAGATGCCGTTGTGCCAATTGATGCCGGCGGTGTCCTGCCGGTCGAATTGGCTGTTGACGTCGATGCCGTATTCGGCCATGACGACCGGACGCCCGTTGGCAAACCACGGCTTTCGAAGAAGCCACACCCCTGGCGTGAAACCCAGCAGGTATTCGTGGCGGTTGTAAAAATCCAGCGTATGGCTTTGGTGGTCCGGTTCAAATTGATACGGTTCCATGGAACTGTCGGTGACAAGGTGATGGTAGACATCTTGCGCCGTGATCAGGGCGACCTTTCGCAAACGCCATGGATTGACAATCCATGGGTGGTAGCCGCCGATCCCATTGACCTCATTCCATAATTCCCAGGCAAGCACGGAGCGATAAGCCCCGTATCGCGCCAGAATGTAGCGCGTTTTTTGATCCCACAGTCTCGAGCACGTTTCGTCGGTGAAAAACTCCATCGCGGTGGCAATCGGCCCGCCGTTGGAGAGGTTGTAGGGATTGTCATTCCAGCTCGACCAGGTGCCCGTGTTGAACTGTGAGGCTTGGTGGAAAACCAGTTGCACGTAGATACCTAATTCCTCGGCGATTCGCAGCATCTCATCGAACTTCCAAGCCATCGCCAGGCTGTAGCGTCCCAGGCCTTCGAACTGGCCCGACCAATGGTTTTCGTTCCATTCGAGTATCTGGGGGCCCGTTTCGGTCATCCACAGACGCGACCAGTTGCCGCCCTCGGCGGCCATCCGCTGCCACCAGGTTTCCGTTGAAAACGATCCGCCGTCATAGGCCCAGCAGACGTTTGCGCCCAGCGGTATGTATTGGGAGCCATCGTCGAAAGAGAAATAGCGAGGGTTTTGAGCGTCCACGCGCACGAAGCCGGAGGTAAGCGGCGAAGTGGCGTTAAAATCAAATGGACCGGTTACGCTTTGGCCCGAAGCGTCGGTGACGGAAAGAGTCAGGGTGTAATGGCCTTCTTCCATCGGCGAAAAACGCACCATCCATTCGGGTTCACTCACCGCGACAAGCTGCTCGCGACCGTCAACAAGTTCTCTTGTGTATGGCTGGTAGTAAAAACCAAAGACGGTCAACGTAATACCGCCTGGAGTTTCGATCAGCGCACGGACGTCGACTTCATCGGGGTCAAAGGGATTCGCATAAGCGGCATCAATCGTGAAGGTGACTTCCAGCCGATTATAAACCGGTACCGAATCGGCGGAAAATTCAACACCGGCAATGGTGGAAGCATCAGCCGGAAGAGCAGTCAGTGTAAGAGAAACCAACAGAAGCGCAAAAACGGCGGTGCGCCATTGATTAGTTTGTACGTAGGGTCCCCGAAGTCGAGCGGGTTTAAACGGCATTTATCGTGATCCATTCGGTTTCGACCGCGGACGGCGTTCGACGGTCGAGCGCCGAGTGGATACGGTCTTCGTTGTACCAGCGGACATAGTGGTTGATGGCCCCATGCCTCGTCAATTGAAATTATTGCTATCCCTCAGTGAAAAGAAATAATGAGTTGCTTTTTCCCAAACAAGACGGCCCTTCGGCCTGCCGGCGACAAGCGCGCCGAGGCCGGGCGGTGGCAGTCGAGAGAAGGCTTCCGGAGAGAGATTCTATCGGGAAGCATGGCCCCCTTTGCGCCGGCGCCGGAAAGCCAAGTAAAGGTATCGTTCGCCTCTACAGGGGTCATTTGCACTCGGTTAGGATGGCTATCGTTTATTGCGGCTGGAATGTCAGGCGTTGTGCGCCAGGGACGGAATTTCCGCCTCTTGATCCGGGTTGTAGCGGAAGGCGCGGACCCGGGCGCGGAACTTGTCCAATTCTTCCTGATCGGACGACAGCCACTCGATTTTACCGAGCGAGCGGCGGAAGTTGTCGCGGTCGTAGCGGGCGCCGACTTCCGCGACGTAGGCGCGGGTCAGTTCGACCGAGACTTGATGCCGGAACTGTTCGGCGACGGTGCCGAAGCCCAGGAAGAAATGGTGCAGCAGCGTCGGGCTGTAATGCCGCCGCGCCGCGCGCGGCAGCGAACGGCAATGCATCGGTTGCGCATCGCCGGCCCGGCAGAGGCCGGCGTCGAAAAAGGCGCACCCGGATTGCTGTTTGAGTTGCAGCAAACCGTCGGCGCTCGGTTCGGGATCGACGAAATCGGCGAAGAAATCGGCCAGGCCGACGCCGGCCACCTCGGCCAGCCGCTGAACATCGTCGAGGGTCACCAGCGGTTGCGCGGCCATCCGTCCCTCGGAATTGCAGTTCACGCAAACGTGCCCGGCATTCGCCGCGACGCCGGCGTCTTGGACAAACGGCTGATCGGGCAGGGTGTTGTGGTAGATCGAATCGATCGCCCGGCGGTAATCGGCCCGGTGCCAACGCGGCCCGTTTTTACGCAGGTAGGCGCTGGTGATGGCCGCCGCGAAAGTATGGCCCCATAACTGGACCTGACTGGCGGGGGTGTCCTCGAAGGCGGTCCAGGGGATGATGTCGGAAGCCTCGCCGTAACGGCAATTGTAAAACCGACAGGCGATCGGTTTGGCCGCTTCGACCGAGCAGAGATTGTCCGGTTGCAGAAACACGCAGGCGCCGTCCGACCGCCGGCGCATCACCAGAAGCCGCGACTGCGCGGTTTTTTCGCTGTCGACAACATCCTCGAAGACTTGGCGGTCCGCCTGGCCGCGCTGTATGGCGATCCGGTGGATATCCAGCAGAGTCACGGAAATTTCAAAATGACAGCATTTTCCGCACTTCCGGCAGCCGTCGTTCCGAGCGTTCATCCTGTACCCCCCCAGCCCGCTCGGGCTTTCGCGCCTGACCTTAGTAGGGTGCATTCCCATATTGCTTAATAATTTGATCGGCACCTGATACGATCAAATTAAGCATTTTTCACGCGATTCAAAATGAAAACCGATAATTATTCGGCGCCTCATAATCGTAGACAACTATTTGCAATGACTAGATAAATTGGCATTCATCCACAAAGAGTGGGATTTATTTCACCGTTGCGTTAATTACTTGGAAAAGAAAAAGAGCATAGATTATCAACGGAAATGCCGGAGGAATAACATGAACGCCAATTGCCCTGAAACGGGCAAAACAACCTCCCTATTTGGCGCTTTTCCCTATCCGCGAACTATGAAAGGATAGGCCATTCGAAAATCGGTGAAAAAGGAGTTCCGGGAAGCGTCTGATGGCCGTTCGACCGTCGCCAAATCATGCCGATTTTTCCAGTCGATCCGCCGCCTGGATCCTCCTCGCCGTGGTGTTTTTCTATCATGCCGCCGGCAACTCCGCGTTCTTCCTGATCGACCGGCGACCGGCCAATTACAACGAGTTATCGCACGTCATCGGCGCGATCGAATACCTGAACCGCCTCGTCGACGAAAAAGACCCCTATGCGGCCTCGTTGCATGCTTTCACCGGTTATCCGCCGATCGGCGCCGTCGCCTCCCTGGCTTACGCCGTCGGCGGCCGGCACCATCTTTCCGCGCGGTTTAGCCAACTCCTTTTTTCATTGATCCTGAGCGCAAGTGTCTATCTGCTGGGGCGCGCTTTGTTCGACCGGCGCACCGGCGTGCTGGCCGTTTTCCTGTTATTGACCTCGCCGGCCGCCTGCGACCTGTCGCGCCAATACCTGCTGGAGTGGCCGCTGACCGCGATCGCCGCCCTGGCCGCTTATTGTCTCTGGCGCAGCGACGGTTTCGCGGAACGCCGCTGGTCGCTCACCGCCGGATTGGCGGTCGGTCTAGCCGCGCTCTGCAAGCAGACGTTTTTCCTGTTTTTGGCCGGACCGGTTTTGTTCGTCGCCGCCGCCGCTTGGCAAAAGTCCCGACCGCCGGAATCCGCAACGGAAACCGGCGCGCCGAAAAATCGCCGCCACATTTGGTGGTGGATCGTGTTCGCCGCTTCCTGGGCCATGGCCGCGGCACTGTACTCGCCGGCGCACCGGGAAGCGATCGACAATTGGTATCGGGCGTCCACGCCGTGGATTCTGCCGTGGGGCTGGGCGTTTTTTCTGGTCACCGGCGGTTGTTTCACGGGCGTTTTGCTGCTTTTTCGATGGCGCGCGAAGCCTTGGCGCAACGCGCTGGCCGCCGGATTGGCGACGATCGGCCTGGCCGGCATCTGGTATTTCCCGATCGGCCTGATGAACTTTTTGACTTATTACCAGCAGATGCGTTTCAACGCCGAGGTGGAGCATTTTTCGCCTTGGGTGATGATGAAATTTTACGCCTCGTACCTCGAGCCTTACTATCTCGGGCCGACCCTGGCGCTGGTTTTGCCGCCGGTTTTACTGCTCGCCGGTTATCAGCTTTTCCGCCCGAAAAAAGAAATCAGCGCTAAACAGCCCGCCGCCCCTTGGCTTTTCCTGACGGTCTGGGCGGCAATTCCCGTCGCCGTCCTGCCGTTCATCAGCATTCAAAACGAAATGAATCTGGTTCCGGCCTTGCCGCCGGTGTACCTCGCGATCGCGGCCCTGCTCACCCTGCCCTGGCGGCGCAACGCCGGTTTCGGTTGGCGGCTCGTTTTCTCGCTCGGCTCGCTCGCCGCGATTTTCGGCGGTTTGTTGACCACGGGGCTGTTTCCCGGCGCGGGCGGTTTTCGGCCGCTGCCGTTCGGCCTGTCCGACGGCCTGGCTAATCGGCTGACTCCCTGGAAATTCTCCTACGAAAATTACCTGGTGCCGCGGCCCGAATCCTGGCATGAGGAAGACATCGCCCAGGCGATCCTGCAGGCCGGCCTCGGCCCCAAACCCCGCCTGCTGATGATGGATGAAAATTTCTATTACAACGGAAACACTTTCTATTACCTGTTCAAGCTGCGGCACCGCGAGCTGACGGTGGAAACTCAGTGGTGGGACGATCACGACTGGCTGGCCGCCGATCCAGACGGCCGGCCGCGGCTGGATTCCTTCGACGTAATTTTTTACCGCCGGCCCTGGAAAGCGATCTACGAGCAGAAAATCCAGGCCGGCGAGAAGATCAATTTGTGGCGAACCTACGCTTACCTCGATGATCCGCCGCCCGATTTCGCATTGCATTTCCGACCGGGCGAAAGCTGGCCGTTCCCCGACGGCTCCACCGCCTATTTGCTTTATCGGCAGCGGTAAACCGGTAGCCGCTCAATCACCCTCGGGGTCCGGTTCCTCGATAAACAGCGGCAGGGCGTATTCTTCTTTCACCGGCAATCCGGCGGCCCGAAAAATTTCCGGAGTCAACCACAGGTTACTCGAATCCTGGATCGAATCGAGCACCCGCGTGGCCTCGACGCGCCGGATGCCGCGTTCACGCAGATCGACCAGAATCTCGTCGATCATGAACCGGGCGATTCCCAGCCGGAGGTAATCCTGGCGGATGTGGAAGCAGGTCAGATGCCAGGTGGCTTGCCCGGAACATCCGTCGCTGTCCAACAAATCGGCCAACGGCGTTCTCTCCGGCGCGGCCTGGCACCAGCCGACCGCCTTTTCGTCCACAAACAGCAGGTAGCCGTAATAGTGGCCGTGATCGAAAAATTCCTCCTGCAACAGACAGGGGCTCGCCGCGCGCGCCCAGTCCTTGTCCGCCCACGCCGCGATCTGGCCGTGCGGGCAAAAGCCGCTCAGTTCCTGGTGCAACCGGAGAAAATCCTCGAAGTTGGCCGGGTTTAATCGTTGGATCTCCATGCTCATGACCCTCACCTCCGCCCATCCTTGGCGGCGGGCCGCCCCCTTCCCCGGAAGGCCGCCCGCCCATCATCTTTTTCCAGTTCCCGCGACCGTCCAAGATATACATCGTCAAGCGGCCGGAAGTGGTTGACGGCGGATGAAACAAAAAGCCCGTCGCGGCAGTCGTCGCGGCGGGCTCAGCGAGATTGTTTTCTGCTATTTCGCGGCGTATTCGCATTCCAGCCAGGTTTTCAGTTTGGCTTTTTCGTCGTCGGCCGGTTTGGGAGCCACGGGCGGCATGGATTTTTTCACGGTCACGAGTTGAACGATCTTGTCCTTGTATTGTTGAACCGCCTCGACCTTGTCGAAATCGCTGCCGGCCGGTGCGCCCATGCGGGTCATCATCGATGTCTTGGTGGAAACGTGGCATTTGGTGCAGTACTTTTCCAGAAACGCCTTGCCGAAATTGTCGTAAGTCACCTCGCAGGTTTTCGTCGCGGCCAGCGAAGCCTGGATGAACATCGCCAGGACAATGAAAACCGACAACATCAAGAACACCTGGTACGATTTTTTCATGGTTTCCCCTTTCTCACCGATAGTTCGGCGACCCCCTTATTGGAAAGGAACTCCCCTCGCTCATTTGCCGATCATTGTTTGCCAGAGTAACCATTCCCGATTTCGGCTGTCAAATTGCCCGGATACCGAGAATATCCGGATCACCGCCGGAAGCGGCCGCCCCTTCCCAACGGGACGGCCTTGTGGCACAACAGCGGCATGGATACACCCGAGAAACACACCGTGGAAAAGCGGGGGCAGATGCTCGGCCCCGGAACGATTTCCAAAACCCTGCGCCCCTATATCGTCGCTTTGCGATCGCGCATCCCCGACCGCTGGATGCGCGATTACGTTTACGGGCCGCTCTCCGGCCAGGCGCGGCGGCGCTATCGCGATCTCTGGCCGTTCGCCTTGCCGGCCACGGTCAGCATCGAGACACGCACCATCTGCAATGGTCGCTGCGCCTTCTGCGCGGTCAGTGTCGACAACCACGCCCGCGAGGATCGCGCCATGCCCTGGGCGGTATTCGCCCGCCTGATCGAGGAACTGACGGCCGTTCACTATGCGGGGCGCGTCGCGTTTTTCGTCAACAACGAACCCCTGCTCGACAAAGGCCTCGAGGAGAAAATCGCCTACGCCCGCGAACGGTTGCCGCTAGCCTTCTTCCAGGTTTCGACCAACGGCATCATCCTCACCCCCGAGCGAGCCAATTCGCTGTTCGACGCCGGTCTGGACGACCTGACCGTCAACGATTACCTCGACAACCGGCCGGTGCGCGGCAATATCGAGGAAACGTTCCGCTCGCTGTCGCCCGAACGACGACGCCGGTTCATCGTCTATTTGCGCGAACGCGAAGTGCAGCTTTTCAACCGGGCCGGTTCGGCGCCGAATCGCGGGGCGCTCGACCGTCCGATGCGCGCGTTCTGCCAGATGCCGTTTTCGCAGATCAATATCGTTCACGACGGCACGGTCTCGCTCTGCTGCCAGGACGTGCTGGTCCAGGTGCCGATCGGCAACGCCTACGAGTCGGGAATCTGGAACGTCTGGTTCTCCGAACGTTACCGGGAAATCCGCCGCCGCTTGATGGCCAAAGACCGCGGCTGCACCGAATTGTGCCGCGCCTGCGACTATCGCGGCTTCAAAGCGCTTTACGGCGTCTGGTGGCCGCTGAATCGTTTGTTCCGGGTGCTGAAGTAGATTTGTCGCAAAACAGCGCATTTCCCGACCGTCAAACATATTGTCATTACTGGCTTTTTTCTCAAGGAGATCGACCGAGCGGTCGATTTATCTTTTGTTGCGAGGCGAAGGGTTCACCGGTGTCTTCGGTGAATCCGATTGAAAAAACGGCTTTGTCGCTCGCGCCGGACGATTGATCGCGACGGCGAGAATGGACAGTCGGAATAAAATGAAAGCATCCATCTCGGGTTTGTATATTCATATTCCTTTTTGTCCGGCCAAATGCGGTTACTGCGCGTTCAATTCCCAACCGCTGCCCGATGAAGCGACCCTGGACCGCTACCTGACCGCGCTGGAAACCGAATTGGTCCGTCAGCAAAATTTTCTGGCCGGCGCGCGGCTGAAGACCATTTACTTCGGCGGCGGCACCCCTTCGCTGGCCGAGCCGAAACGCCTGCGAAGAATTCTGGATCACGTGTTCCGCCTGATCGACCCGCGCAGCCGTCCGGAAGAAATCACCCTGGAATCCAACCCCGTCACCCTGCAAGCCGATCGGCTCAAAGGATTTCGCCAGGCGGGAATCAACCGGCTGACGATCGGCGTGCAATCTTTCGACCTGGCGGCCCTGACGTTCATGGAATGCGCCTACCGCTCGCCGATCGCCACCCAGGGTTTCGAAACGGCGCGACAAGCCGGGTTCGACAATATCGGGTTGGATTTCATCGTCGGCCTGCCCCAACCGCACGACGAGGTGTACCGCGCGGATCTCAAGCAGGCCACCGAACTGGCGCCAAACCACCTCTCGGTCTACCTGCTGACCGTCGATGAACCGTCGCACCTTTTCGAGCGCGTCAAACGGGGTGAGATCGTGCCGCTCGGCGACGACCGGCAGGCCGAAATTTTTCTCGATTGCCACGACATTCTGAGTCGCGCCGGTTACGACCACTACGAGGTTTCCAGTTACGCCCGGCCGGGCTTCCGGTCCCGCCACAATAGCCTCTACTGGACGGGCGAATATTATCTCGGACTCGGCGCCGGTGCGCATTCCTACCTGGAAATCGAAGGGCGGCCGGTTCGCCGGGCCAACGTCACCAACGCCGACCGCTACATGGACCTGATGGCGCGGGATCAGGAGCCGCTGGACTTCACCGAGACGCTGACCCCGGCGATCATGGCGCGGGAACGGATCATGCTGGCGCTGCGCACCAAGGAAGGCCTGGCACCGGCGGATTTCGGCTCGCTCGAGGACCGGTTGATCCTCAGCCTGACGCCGCACGCCCGCGACGGGCTCATCGCCTGGGACGGCCGCCGGTTCCGGCCGACGCCCGCGGGCATGCTGATCGCCGACGGCGTCGCCGAACGGTTATGGGATCTGATCGCCGATTAGTCGTCGTGCACGCGCAAGACCGCGAGAAACGCCGACTGCGGAATGGTCACCTGGCCGACCTGCATCATCCGCTTTTTGCCCTTCTTTTGTTTTTCGAGCAGCTTGCGTTTGCGGGTGATGTCGCCGCCGTAACATTTCGAGGTGACGTCCTTGCGGTAGGCGCCGATCGTTTCGCGGGCGATGATCTGCCCGCCGATCCGGCCCTGGATGGGAATCTTGAATTGCTGGCGCGGGATTTCCTCGGTCAGGCGCTCGCAGATCTGGCGGGCGCGTTCGATGGCCCGCTCTTTGTGAATGAGCACCGAGAGCGCGTCGACCGGTTCGTGGTTGACCAGCACCTCGAGTTTGACGAGCGTCGTTTCGCGGTAATCGAGAAACTCGTAATCGAACGAGGCGTAGCCGCGCGACACCGACTTGAGCCGGTCGTAGAAATCGAACACCACCTCGGCCAGCGGCAGCTCGAAGGTCAGTTCGACGCGCCGCTTGTCGAGGTAGTTCATCTGGCGCTGAATGCCGCGCCGGCTGATGCATAAGCTGATGACGCCGCCGAGAAAATCGTCGGGCAGGATGAAGTGCGCCTTGATGAAGGGCTCTTCGACCTTGGTGACCTTCATCGGGTCGGGATAATGCACCGGGTTGTCGATGGTCAGCACCTCGCCGGTGACGGTCGTCACCCGGTACTGGACGGACGGCGCGGTGAGCAGGATCGACTGGTCGAACTCGCGCTCCAGCCGCTCCTGCACGATTTCCAGGTGCAAGAGGCCCAAAAAGCCGCAGCGGAAGCCGTGGCCCAGCACGATCGACATGTCTTTCGAGTAGATGAGCGAGGCGTCGTTGAGCTTGAGCTTCTCGAGCGAGTCGGCCAGTTCGGGGTAGTCGTCGGTGCTGACCGGATAGATCGAGGAAAAGACCACCGGCTGGACTTCTTTGAAGCCCGGCAGCGGCGCCGCGCAGGGCTTGTGCTGCAGGGTGACCGTATCGCCGATGCGCGCCTCGCTGACCGTCTTGACGCCGGTGATGATGTAGCCGACGTCGCCCGCCTCGAGGTATTTCCGGCGCTGCATGCTTAGCTGCATGATGCCGGCTTCCTCGACGTGATGGTTCGCCTCGGTGGCCATCAGGCGGATGGCGTCGCCTTCCTGCAACCGCCCGTTGAACAGCCGCACGTAAACGACGACGCCGCGATAGGTATCGTACTTCGCGTCGAAAATCAGCGCCTGCAGCGGGCCGGCGGCGTCGCCGCGCGGCGGCGGCAGGCGGTCGGCGATGGCGGCGAGGATTTCCTCGACGCCCTGGCCGGTCTTGGCGCTGCAGAGCAGGGCCTCGTCCGGGTCGAGCCCCAGGTCGTGATTGATCTGGTGCTTCACGGCCTCGATGTCGGCCGAGGGCAGGTCGATCTTGTTGATGACCGGGATGACCTCGAGGTTGTGTTCGAGCGCCAGGTACATGTTGGCCAGGGTCTGCGCCTCGACGCCCTGGGAGGCGTCGATGAGCAACAGCGCGCCCTCGCAGGCGGCGAGGGCGCGCGACACTTCGTACGAAAAATCGACGTGGCCGGGAGTATCGATCAGGTTGAACAACATCTGCCGCCCATCGGCGTGCCGGTAGGGCAGCGTCACCGCCTGGCTTTTGATCGTGATGCCCCGCTCGCGCTCGATGTCCATGTTGTCGAGGATCTGATCCCGGAATTCGCGATCCGGGATGTTCAGCGTCCGCTGCAACAGGCGATCGGCGAGCGTCGACTTGCCGTGGTCGATGTGGGCGATGATGCAAAAGTTACGGATGTTGTCCAAAGGGGTTCCCGTCGCTTATTTGGTCCGTTTCCAGGTGCCGCCGGACTCCAGGCGCTTCCGCGTGCAATTGATCACGTCGGGCAGGTCGTCCTTGGCCATCGAATTGACGATCTTGGTCGCCATGCCCGAGAACGGCCCGAGGTCCAGCGAAACGCTGACCAGGTATTCGGCCAGGATCACGCCCGGCTCCAACTGCTCCAGTTTCCAGTGCCCGTCGTTGGCCTTGAAGAACTTGTGCGGCCGGTTCATGTCCAGCACCCAGGTCATGCCCATCCGGTCGGCGTCGATGGTGCCGACGGTGGTGTAGGTCATCGTCTTGATGGTCGCGTCCATATCGAAGGTCACGATGGCCTGGCTGGCGGTGACGCTGACCGGCGTCACTTTTTCCAGGCGGGGGTAGAATTCGAGGTAGTGCGAATAATCGAAAATGACCTTCCAGAAGTCATCGACGCTGCCCTTCATGATGCCGTAGGCTACGCCGTAACCTTTTTCGCTGCCGTTCTGAATGTTGTTTTTGACCACGATCTGGCCGGCCTTCACCTTGGCCAGTTCCTCGGGAGTCAACTTGGAGCTGACGGGGCCCGCCAGCGCGGTGGATGCCGCCAAAATGACCGCCATCAGCAATCCCAACCAGAAAAACCGCCTCAACATGACAAATTCCTCCTTGTACGAACTGGAAGTCGAAACACGGTCAATTCATTTAGGGTGAATCCGGCCGCCGGTCAAGCGGGCCGGTTTGTTCGCTCAACCGATGGCGCGGGCCTTTTCCTTGGCCTGCACCAGGCGGGTCAACGTATCGTTGACCGGCGTGGGAACACCCAGTTGATTTCCGAGCCGCGACACCGCGCCGTTGATCGCCTCGATTTCGGTGCGGCGCCCGCGCTGAATGTCCACCAACATGCTGGTCCGGTTATCGCGCGTCTTGTCGATCACCTGCCACACCTGGGTCAGCCGTTCGTCCAGGTCGAAAACCATCCCCTGCTTGGCGGCCACGGCGATCGTTTCCGCCACCGCGTCGCGCACCAGCGATTGGACGATTTTCAACTCGACCAACTGGCCGGTGTTGACGCCCAGAATCGCCGTCACGGCGTTGATCGCCACGTTGATGCACAGCTTGCCCCAGACCAGCGTGCGCACGTCGGCCACCGCCCGCGCCGGCCAGCCGGCCCGGGTCAGCGTTTCGGCCAGCCGGGAAGTCCGCTCCGACCGCGCGCCGGTCAACTCGCCGATCGCCGTCTCGCCCTCGCCGGCGTGGTGAATCACCCCCGGCTTGGTGACGTTGGCGCCCATGGTCGTCATGCCGGCCAGTACGCGCTCCCGCCCGACCAGCTCGGCCAGGGTCTCGACGTTGCCGATGCCATTTTGCAGCGACAGCACCAGCGTGTCCGCGCCGACCAGCGCGCGATGTTCCTCCATCGCCGCCGCCGTGTCGTACGCCTTGACGCACAACACCACCAAATCCGCCGAGCCCGCCTGGCGGCCGTGCCGGAAAATCGTCGGTTTGGTCTGGTAGGAGCCGCGCACGCCGGTCAGCCGTAGTCCCTGCCGCATCACGGTTTCGAGGATCACCGGATCACGGCCGATCAGGGAGACTTCCAGCCCGCCGCGCGACAAAATCCCGGCCATCAGTGAACCGATCGCGCCGGCGCCGATAATCGCGATTTTCATGGTTTGGCGCGTCCTCCCCGCGGCTACCGTGATGGATTATGCCGTGGTCCCGCGCCTTTGTCGAAGGGCGGCGGGGCGAAAAACGTCAAAATGGCAGGCGCGGCTGTTCGGGCAGCGGCGGATGCCATTCCGGCTGGGCCGGCCACAAAGGCGCGTACAAGGTCAGCGGCTCGGTCGGCACCGGCAATGGCGCGCCGGCGGCCTTGGCCTGCATGGTCAGGCCGGCGTACTCGATCAGGCCGGTGACGAACGACCGGTACAGGCCGCCGCCCAGCAGATCGGCGCCTAGGCGATTGGGGTGCGTCATGTCGCCGGCGCAAAGCCGGGGCTTGTTCTCGTACCAGCGGGCCATCGAGCCGTGGCCGCCCATGGCCTGATAGGTGTCGTAGAAGGCGCAGCCGGCCTTGAGCGCGGCGCGGCGCTGGGTCGCCACGAGACGCGGAATGATGGTCTTGGTCGTCAGCTTGCCGTTGAGGCGGGCCGCCCGGTCGGCCGGCGACATCACCAGGCAGGACGCCTCGGGCACCGCGGCGCGGATCGTGCGCAGAATGTTGCCATAGTCGGTCTCCACCACCGCCATCGGCCGATCCTCGTCCTCCGATTCGTTGGTGCCGAAATTCAGGATGACCAGATCGGGACGCCGCAGGCGCAGTTGCTCGGCCCAGAGCGCGGTGTTGATGCGCTCCAGGGTGCGGGCGCGGCCGCCGTTGATGCCCAGCGTGTCGTAGACGAGCCCCGGCCCCTCGCGCTCGAGCACCCCGCCGAACAGGCGGACCGGGCCGTCGCCGGCGCATTGGACGCGGAACTTGTGGGCGCCGTCCTTCACCTTCACCGTGTAGACCCCGCTTTTGATGATGGGACCGGCGGTCTTGACCTTGGTTTGCAAAACGTCGTCGGCGTAAACGTCGAACGAGCCGCCGCCGGGACGGATCAGGTAGTAGACCTCGAATCGCGAGGCGCGGCGGCCGTATTCGCTTTTCTGTTGCGTGCCGTATTCGACGAACTGGCTCGGGCCCGAGCCGTCGAAGGCGAAGCCGCCCAGGCCGTAATAGCCCTCCCTGGATTTCGGATTCATGATGCCGTCCACCGTCCAGGAGCCGGTGCGATAGGTAACATCCCAGTGCTGGTACCAGGGCCAGGGTTTGCCGGCCATCATGAAGCCGTGGCCGGCGTCGCCGAAGCGCCCTTGCAGGCGGCGGCGCGTTTCGCCGGTCAGGAAATCGACGACCACCAGCGAATCGCCGTAGTGCAGGATGCGCGTCACGGCGCCGGGTTCGCGGTGCACGGTGCGGGTCAGGGCTTCGTAGAACGAACTCATCGCGCGGCCGGTCGGATCCTCGATCCGCCGCACGTCGCCCAGCAGATCCTCGGCTTTCGGGTCGATGCCCAACAGCTTGGCCGCTTCGTTCAAATCGGCTTTCACCACGGGCGCGGTTTCGCTTTTTTCTTCCGGCGAAACGACCGGCTGCTCGGCCACCGACGGGCTGGAGGAATACCACGAAACGCCCTGCGTGGGCTCGAAGCGCAGGCTGGCCACCAACTGGCGCGGATCGGTGCGGAATCCGGCGATCAGGCAAAAGAGCAGAAACCACAGCATCGCCTGCGCGGTTTTGCCGGTCAGCGTCGCGCGCGGCCTGGCTTGAATCTCTTTTTTTTCTTCCGGCGGCAAAGTCCCCAACCCCGATCAGAACTGATAATAAATGTAAGGCCTCACGTCACTGCTGGCGACGGAGTATAATACGATTACCACGCCGAACAAGACCAACCCCTGCACCGACGCCGGCAGGGCGGCGAACCGGTTTTGCAGCCATTCCTCGTGCCGTTTGGGCACCAGGTGCATCCCGAATCCCAGGACCAGCAGCAACAGGATCTGCCAGGTCAGGTTGGGCGCGCTGCCGATGAACGAAAACAGCGTGTGCAGCAGGTTGAAGCCCGCCGCGACGTCGTCGGCGCGGAAGAAAATCCAGCCGAAACAGACGAAGTGGAAGGTCAGCAGGCCGACCGCCGCCCGCCCCCAGGCGCTCGCCGGATTCTCGCGGCCCGTCCGGCGCTGGATCATCCGCGTCAGCATCTGCGCGCAAGCGTGCAACACGCCCCAGAACAGGAATTTCCATTCCGCGCCGTGCCAGAACCCGCACAAGAGCATCGTAATCCACAGGTTGACGTAGGTGCGCGCCGGGCCTTTGCGGCTGCCGCCGAGCGGGATGTAGAGGTAATCGCGGAACCAAAACGACAGGCTGATGTGCCAGCGCCGCCAGAAATCCCGCGGATTCAGGGCGATGTACGGCGCGTCGAAATTGATCGGCAGGCGGAAGCCCAGCAGCAAGGCCGAGCCGATCGCCACGTCGCTGTAACCCGAAAAGTCGCAGTAGATCTGCAACGCGTAGCCGTAGATGGCCGCCAGCGCCTCCCAACTGGTGTACATTTCCGGGATGGCGAACACGCGGTCCACGAGGCCCAGCGCCAGGGCGTCGGCGATGACCACCTTCTTGAACAGGCCCGCCATGATCAGCCACAGCGCCAGCGAGCCCTGCTTGTCGGTCAGGCGCGGCGGCTGCTCGATTTGCGGCAGCATGTCGGCGGCGCGGGCGATGGGCCCGGCGGTCAGTTGCGGAAACATGCCGACGAACAGCAGGTAATCGAAGTAGTTGTAGGTCGGCGCCAGCTTGCCCCGGTAGATTTCGATGATGTAGGTCATCGTCTGGAAGGTGTAGAAGCTGATGCCGACGGGCAGAATCAGGTTAAGCCGCAGGCGGATCGGGTCGAGCCCGAGCAGTTGGCAAAAATCGGACGCGCCGCCGAGAAAAAAGTCGGTGTACTTGAAAATGACCAGCAAGCCCAGGTTGGCCGTCAGGCTGATCGCCAAGAGCGCCTTCTTCTGCCATTGCCGCCGCGCCATCGGCAGCACCCCGCCGAGGAAGAAATCGAGCGAGGACGAAAACCAGATCAGCAGCAGAAAGGTCGGGTTCCAGTTGGCGTAGAAAAAGTAACTGGCCGCCAGCAACAGCAGAATCCGGGCCATCCGGACCCGCACCAATGACCAATAAGCCACGAAGACGATGACCAGAAAAAGGCCGTATTTGAAGCTGTTGAACAGCAAGACTTACCCCTCAATGAGGGCGGAGTGTAGCATTACAAAGGGGATTGTAAAGAGTTGTCGCGGCTAAATTGGTTTTCCGGCGAAAGAGAAAGGCCAACCTCAACTCGGACGATTCGGGCTTGAGGCGCCGGGGATTTCAGTAATCGACCGAATACACGCATAGGTCCATGCATTCCTCTTCGATAACGTACAATTTCTTTCGCACTTTGGGATATTGAAAGAGTCCTCGAATCGGTTGAAGGTTGAGTCATCACCAAACAACCCAATGACCGAAGGAGGACTCTATGGAGACGAGGGTATCGAAAGCGGGAACCGAACGT